>JAAYUT010000609.1 GCA_012517485.1 Candidatus Atribacter fermentans | reverse complement strand
GGTATGAGCTTTACTGATAATTACTCCATCAACTCCAAAAGCTGCTGCTGTCCTGAGTATTGCTCCTAAATTCCGAGGGTCTTCAACACTATCAACAAAAACCACCAAGGAATCTCTCTTGGATTTTGCTTTGATGAGGATGTCTTTCCAGGTAGGATTCCCCAATGGTTCATAAACCAAAACGACCCCTTGATGATGAGCTTGATAACCAACAATTTTTTGTAAAGTATTTTTATCGAACCGATGAATCGGTATTTTTAAACGATTAGCTCCTTCAATAATTTTATTTATAACATCACCTTGGATATCATTCTGAAGATAAAGTTGAATTGGTTTCTTTCGCGGTGATTCCAAAGCTTCTTTTACTGGATTACGCCCGTAAATGATATATGGCATTTTTTCTCTCTTTTTCAGGTTTATTTTGATTTTCCCTTCGGGTTTAATAAATTAAGTTCCAAAAAAAGAAAATAAATTTATTGGGTCACAATAAATTGTGCCCGAATAAAGGAACGATATACCATGGTCTGTCGAATTTTGGATTTTCATCCTTAAATAGTTTTGCAATATATTATGAAGGTCTATTCTGAAAATACCATCAAATGAATTCCCCCATTGAGGGGGGATTCAGGGAGGTGTACCTTTTTTCCGTCATCCTGAGCGGTGCTTTCCCGCGTGAGGATCTCATCTGACACCGAAGGTGTCATCCTGAGGCTTCGCTTTTTGAAGCCGTGAGGATCTCATTTTTTTGATTCTTTTTTCAAAAAAATTATAAAGAATGAGATTGCCACGTCGCATAAGACGCTCCTCGCAATGACGGAGGAGTTGGATGAGATTGCCACGTCGCATAAGACGCTCCTCGCAATGACGGAGGAGTTGGATGAGATTGCTATGTCGCATAAGACGCTCCTTGCAAAGACGGGACAGGAAAAAATTCAAATCTCCCCTTCATCCCCCTTTGTAAAAAGGAGGGATTCTTTTTCCCTCGCCCCTTCGTGGGAGAGGCCTTATTACTTTTTTCCTCTCCCCTGGTGGGAGAGGTGTAAGTGAGGGGGGAAGGAATTTTCGTCTCTATCTTTGGCTTTTAGATGGTATGGTTATTTATAATGGAAAAACCAAATAATTCTATTTCTGATAGCGGAACCAATAGTAAGTTTTTATTTCATACTGAAAAACGAGAAAGGGAACGAGATTGGTGGACATTTACCTCTATAACACACTAACCCAAAAAAAAGAATTGTTTGTTCCTCAGAATAATGGAAAAATTGGTTTTTATGCATGTGGACCTACCGTTTATGACTTAATTCATATCGGTAATGCCAGGGTATTTGTAATATTTGATTGTTTACGAAGATTTTTTGAGCAAGTAGGTTATGAAGTAACATATGTGCAGAATTTTACCGATGTTGATGATAAAATTATTAATCGAGCCAGAGAAAAAGGTTTACAGCCAGAAAAAATAGCCTCTTTTTACATTGAACAATATTTGATTGATGCCGAACGTTTGGGTATAACTCAACCAACTGTTTCGCCTCGAGCAACCGAACATATTCAAGATATAATCGCCCTTATTCAACGTCTCGAAGCTCGAGGGTATACTTATACCCTTGAAGGTGACATCTTGTTCGATGTTTCACGATTTTCTGATTATGGTAAACTTTCTCGAAAACCCTTGGAAGATCAAATTGAAGGAGCACGGGTTGAGGCTCGTTACCAAAAAAGAAATCCTGCTGACTTTGTTTTATGGAAAAGCGCCAAACCTGGAGAACCCTATTGGGAAAGCCCTTGGGGAAAAGGAAGACCAGGATGGCATATTGAGTGTTCGGCTATGTCGATGAAATATTTAGGTGAAACCATTGACATCCATGCTGGTGGAATTGATTTAATATTTCCCCATCATGAGAATGAAATTGCTCAAAGTGAGGCAGCTACTGGTAAAACCTTTGTAAAATATTGGCTTCATAATGGTTATGTGAATATTCAAAATGAAAAGATGTCAAAATCGTTAGGTAATATCTTAACTGTTCGAGAACTTTATGCGAACCGTGATCCCCGAGTCTTACGTTTAGTTATTTTATTTACTCATTACCGAAACCCAATTAATATCGATGACACGATTTTAGATGCTGCCGGGAGTTATTTGAATCGAATTAAAAATTTTGTTCGTAACTTCTTTTTTATTTTTAACCAGATCCAGTCAGATTCGAAGTGGCAGGAAAACGATGAAAGCTTGATTGTAAAGATCCAAGTGATGTATGAGAAGTTTATTGCTTCACTTGCTGATGATTTTAATACACCTCAAGCCTTGGCGGTTCTAAGTGATTTTATTAAAGAAATGAATTCTTATCTTCAACCAAAAAGACGGAAATGGAATCTCAATACCTTGGAAAGTATTTTAAGTTTTCTTCACCAAGTCAATCAAATTTTGGGTATTATTCCGCTTCAGGGGATGGAAGAAGAAGATCGGGAAGTCTTAAAACTCATTCAGGAGAGGGAGAAAGCTCGAAAAAATCGAGATTTTTCCCAAGCTGATTTTCTTCGAGATACTATTGTAAAATCCGGTTATATCATCGAGGATACACCTCTAGGACCTCGCTATTATCGTGACGAAGGGTAAATCAAGGTTATTTATAGCAGCACCTGATGGCAACGAAAATACTTATATAAATCTGTTATTGTAAGGAATCTAACCGTTCTTTAGTGGAATGACGTGGCAATCTCATCCAACTCCTCCGTCATTGCGAGGAGCGTCTTATGCGACGTGGCAATCTCATCCAACTCCTCCGTCATTGCGAGGAGCGTCTTATGCGACGTGGCAATCTCATCCAACTCCTCCGTCATTGCGAGGAGCGTCT
>JAAYUT010000099.1 GCA_012517485.1 Candidatus Atribacter fermentans | reverse complement strand
TTTTCATGATAAGGATTGCGATATCAACCGATGGTAATCAGGTATCACCCCATTTTGGTCGTTGTAATACCTATACTATGATCGATTTAGAAGATGGAAAGGTTATCGCTAAAGAGGTCATTAAGAATCCGGGACATGAACCGGGTTTCCTACCCCAATTTCTCCATAAAAGCGGTGTTAATGCCATTGTGGCTGGAGGTATGGGACCTCGTGCGCAAAATTTATTTCAAGAAGTTGGAATAAATGTTTATCTTGGTGTAGAAGGACCAATTGATGAAGTTATTGAAAAATTACAGAAAGGGATTCTCATTGCTGGTGAAAGTTCTTGCACGCATGAACATGGTTCAGGGAATGGCAATTGCGATCATCACTACGATTAAAATGTCAGGGGCCAGGTCTTGATTCTTGAATTTATTAATAGCAGTGACATTGAAGAACTGAGAAAAGAGGCGGCTGAAAAAGAAAAAAAGATGAGGTCCTCACGCCCTTAGATACTGAGGGCGAGAGGGTGAGTATAAATTTCTTCCCACACAAATTTATTAAGGAAGGACGAACAAACAATGAAAATCGTGATTACTTCCCAGGGAAAGACACTTAAAGATGACCTTGATCCGCGTTTTGGACGATGTCAGTATTTTTTGATTGTCGATGATGAAACGAATGAAGTGGAAGCTATTCCAAACCCACAGCTTTCAGCTGGTGGTGGAGCAGGAATTCAAACTGCTCAGTTTATGGTTGATCGAGGAATTAAAGCAGTTTTAACAGGGAATATTGGTCCAAATGCATCGAAAGTTTTAAATGAAGCTGGGATAAAAATTTACATTCATAACAGTGGGACTGGGGAATCGGTATTGAATGATTTTAAGAATGGGAAATTGACCCCTACAACTCAAGCCAATGTTTCTTCTCATTTTGGTTTGAAATAACCTAAAGGAGGAATAAGCTATGCGTGGATTAGGGAATCGATCTTTTGGAGGTGGAGGAAGAAGAGGAATGGGACGTGGGGGTGGAGCAGGAGCAGGCCCAGGAGGAAACTGCGTATGCCCACAGTGTGGAACGAAAGTTCCACATCAACCAGGCGTTCCGTGTTTTCAGGTAAAGTGTCCTCAATGTGGAACGAATATGGTTCGAGAAGGAATAACACCATTATGAAAATTGCAATAGCCAGCGGAAAAGGTGGAACCGGTAAAACCCTTATCGCAACCAGTTTAGCAAAAGTTATTTCGCGATCAAAATCGGTGATATTTCTTGATGCAGACGTAGAAGCACCCAATGCTCATTTTTTTTTAAAACCGAGTTTTATTGAGAATCAAACCGTCACATCATTTACTCCCTTGGTGGTGACTGATCGGTGTGATTGCTGTGGAAAATGTGTTGAATTTTGTGCTTATAACGCATTGGCTTTGGTAAAGAAAAAGATACTTTTCTTCCCGGAGCTTTGTCATAGCTGTCAAGGATGTCGAGTCGTCTGTCCACAGGCAGCTATTGAAAAGGATCAATCGATAAAGGGAACAATTGATAAAGGGAAAACACCGGATGGTATTGACTTTCGGCGTGGAACCTTATCTATTGGGGAACCGAGGTCTCCAGTTGTAATCAATGCTTTAAAAAAGGACCTTCCTCAAGAATTAAATCAAGTTATTCTTATCGATTGTCCACCTGGAACTGGTTGTGGAGTTATAGCGGCAGTTGAAGGTGCTGATTATTGTTTGCTCGTTACCGAGCCAACACCTTTTGGTTTATCTGACCTGAAAATGGCAGTAGCAGCAATCGAAGAGCTTCATATTCCTTTTGGAGTCATTATTAATAAACATGGTTTAGACGGAAATAA
>JAAYUT010000608.1 GCA_012517485.1 Candidatus Atribacter fermentans | reverse complement strand
GAATGAAGAGAAAGTTCATCTCCCCAATTCCCAAAACCATAATATCCGAGTAAAAATATTTTTTTTTCAGTCTTTCTCATCTTCAAGTTGTTGATAAATTAATTGCTTTTTTCATTCACATCTTTTTCTCCAAACCGTCCCAGCCAACTCCATAACCAAGAGGCAATCCGAACAACCAGATAATAGAGAATGAATATCGCAAAGCTTAGTATAAATGCATTAAAAAAACGAAGAAGAATGAAAAGAAATGGTGTATGAATATGGCAAAAAGAATTGAAAAAAGTGATAAAACCAATTGTTACTCCGAGCCAAAGTACAACTTTAAAGAGAGGTTGGTAATGAAAACGGCGGAGAGAAAGGAGAATCCATAAAGCAGGGTAACCAATCATAAACTCTTTGGTTCGAGGTCTCATAAAGAGCAATCTTTCCAGCCAAAGCCTCATTTTGCTTTCTATCATCCCAGCGGGAAGCAATGGAAAATTACCCGAACGAGTTATATAAAGCACAAAACCCCCAGCAAGAACCATGAGAATAACAAATTCATATCGTTTTAAGGTTCCTAAAACCACCGAACGTATACTTCGATTTAAATAACCAGACCTAAAAAGATAAAGAACAACTAAAAGAATGGGAATGACTAATGAGGTTTTCACCCCTGAATATTGCTCAATCCGAAGTACATAAAGCCAATGATAAAGGCTACAAGAAACGACCAGCCCACCGGTAAATACTATACAAAATGCTAGAAGTATTGGAACGAACAGATTTTTTTTGGATCGAAATCCATCAATTAAGAAAAAAATTGCTAAACTTGGATATGTTATTCCTGAAAGAACACCAATAATCCTGAAATTCAACATTTGAGCCTGGAAAAGAGTTCCCAATAAAATGACAAAAATTATAATGAAAATTATCCATTTCCCTGGTAAGAAATAGCTATAGAGCAAAGCGGAAGTAATTGTTACTGAAATTGAGAATAAAACTAAGGCAGTCAATGGAGGTTCAAAGGGGGTAAGGGGATGAGCTGTTCCGCGAGCGAAACCACTCGACGCAATATCAGAAAATAACCCAGTGAGGTACGAATAATTTTTCTCCCAAAGGTTCGCCGATGGTTCAGTAAAAAAACGGACATAAAGAAGACGAATGGATCGCTCTTTCACTGCTCGGAGAAACCTTTCTCGAGCCTCAAGAGGCGTATAATTTTTAATCTCATCCGGTGGAATACTATGAACACGAATAGTTTGACCGGGGACTTGGCGAGCAAGAATTGTTTCTCCTTTTTGCCCAACAAATTCAGTATATCCCCAGAATAACTTTTTGTTTTCAAGAAAATGAGCCATTTCTTTCAAAGATTCGATATTTCCATTGCCAAGAACTTGGTCGCCAAAGAAAATTAAACCATCACCTTGATCAAAAACTGGATCAGAAAGAATTGCTTTGAGGATTTCTGGAGAAATACCTTGCCAATTTCTTGGACGAAGCACAATCCGGAATCCTTTCGATTTTAAATGCATGATCAGATTATAATCCCATCCTAAACCTATTTTATCCTCTTCTTCATAAGTAATATTTAAGCCAATGATATTTGGGGAAACCTCTACCGGAACTCGACCTAAAATGTTAAGTTGATGGATGATGGTTTCTTTTAACGATGTATTAGAAATATAAAAATAACGAAGACTCAAAGGATAATCATGATCAACGACAACCGGTAATACCTTCCCTAACTGTTGAAGGTTTTTCAAATCATAATCACTAACACCAATAACACTTACTCCAACTTGTTTTAATTCGGTCAAGATTTCGTCAATAGATTTTCCTAAACGGAGCGATAGGACTTCAATATCCTGCCAATCACAAACAACTTCGATTTCCTTTGTAATTGATTCATTTCTCAATCGTGAAGGTAATACCATCAGCGCTCCAATGAGAGCACATATTATTGCAATGAGGAGAAGTAATTTAACATTTTTCATGAGATGTCCCTCGGGTTTTCCTCATATTCCAATAATGGATCGCCAGTGTCTACAGT
>JAAYUT010000098.1 GCA_012517485.1 Candidatus Atribacter fermentans | reverse complement strand
TTTTCTTTGAAGAGCAAGGAAGCATTTTGAAGAACCTATGAATTTAATCTGACAATAAAAGCATTTATTATACTTATGTAACTTACCCAAATTAAATACGGAATAATAAGATATCCAGCTATTCTATCTATTATAAAAAATTTAAGTGAGGTTATCAGAATGAAAACCCAAAGAGGAATTATTGTAAAAACCCCTCCTAAGGGAAACTTTAAACCAAAGAACACGAAAACCCATACTCCATTCAATGAAAGTTGAGCAAAAAAGATAGCCAGAGTAAAAATAACATTTGAGTTCATAGCACTTTTCCTCCAAATAAGATAAAGTGCTATTCCCATTAAAGCAAAGAGGATGATATAGATGAGACCAACTAATAATGTCGGGAGAGTAAATGAAGGTTTTTTTAAAGTTTCATACCAGGTTAATATAGATTTTGCCATAAACCAACCTGTAATCAATACCATACCTTGACATATTGCGATACTGATTAAGAGTTTCCATGCTTGAAATTCAGTTATTCCTTTTTGAGTCCTGAAATCTTTTATACTCTGAATTTGCTCAATTCGATACGGTCTCATCGTATCATAACCACCTCGGTTTTCAATTTGGCCTCGCAGAAAAACCAAAGAAATGGTATCCTAAATTTCTATTTCAAAAAAAGAACATACCATAAATTAGATATATTTTATCAAATAATATCATTTTTCTCTTCTATTACAAAAAGAGTATTTTTTAAATAAGTATTTTGCTTATTTTTCTTCGCTATTTTTAATTTATAACTATTCTTTAGGATAGGAGAATGTTTATGAACCAAAATAAACAAAAAATTTCTCTGGTGGGCGTTGGAAGAGTTGGTTCAACGCTGGCATTAACCATTCTCATAAAGGATTTAGCTAAAGAGATGGTCTTAGTTGGCGAAAATATCCATCGAGCTCAAGGTGAAGCTTATGACCTTATTCACGCCAGTTCTTTTGCCCATCCTATGAAAATCTATGCTGGACCAATAGAAGCAACCAGTCATTCGGATATCATCGTTGTTTCAGCATCAGTTCCTATGACTAACATGAAAAACCGTTTAGATTTAGGAATTGGTAATGCAAAACTTTTTCGGAATCTCATCCCTCAACTCTCTCAACTCAGTCCTGAAGCAATTTTCATCATTATAACTAACCCGGTAGATATCATGACCTATTTCACCATTCGGTTATCGCATTTTCCCCCTTCCCGAGTTATGGGAACTGGTACTTTAATTGATAGTGGACGTTTTCGTTCCTTACTTGGTTTATATAGTGGTATCCACCCCGAGGACATCCATGCTTACATATTAGGTGAACATGGTGAAAGTGAATTCCCGGTTTTAAGTCTTGCTGATTTTGGCGGAATGGGAATGGAGAATTCTTTACCTGTCTGTCGGAAAACATGTCCTTTGAAAAGCCTGACTGAGGTTTTTGAAGAAGCAAAAGATGGAGGGATGTTGGTTTACCGGCATAAAGGATATACCAATCATGCTATCGCTCTGGCAACATGTACATTGATCGAAGCGATAGTTAATGACTCGGGTCGTATTCTCCCGGTTAGTACTTTGGTTGATGGCTATCTTGGAGTAAAAGATATGTGTTTATCGATGCCGGTCGTTTTGGGTCGAGAAGGAATTTTAAAAACTATCGAATTAAATATGAACGAAATAGAAAAAACCGCCTTCCGCTCATCGGCAGCAGTACTTAAAAAAGCTGCTCAAGAAATGGGAGTCAAGTAAAATATGTTTAAATAAAAAAGTTATATAGTACTAAAGGAAAATTTTATGACTCCCGATGTTGCCGACGAATAAAATAGAAATGAATACGGGCTGAACCAGCTCGCCATTCTTCACGCAACCGATCTGTAAGCTGTCGGATAAAATAACCCGATAATAAAGAAGATTGACTTTCTTTTGGTCTTTCTAAGGGGAATTCCAACATTTCTCCTTCATATCGAATGCCAACATCTAAGGAATTTTTATCTATAATCATCATAACTTCAATATTTGATTTTGCTAATCGAGACTCGGTTACCTTTTGATAGAATTCTTGAAGTGCTAAACTAGCTCGATTCAGTACCTCTCTATCTATCCCAATTGGTAGAACTTCCATCTCCATAAAGGTATGAATTCGTTGCCAGTCTTTTCCATGAGCATCCAATTCGATATTCTTTTTGGTGAGATATTTTATTTCTCGTTCGACATCTAAACCTAACATCTCAACAGCTTGCTCACGTAACTTAAACTTCTGAATTTTTCCACTGGCTGTTGTTGGAAAACTATCAACAAAAAAGAAGTAGGAAGGAATCTTATACCTTGATATGCGGTCCCAGCAAAAATCCTTCGCTTCTATCTCAGTCATTTCTTCACCAGGTTTTAATTGGACAAAAGCTACAACTTCTTCTCCATAATAGCGGCTGGGTACCCCGACAACCTGGACATCTTTAATTTTCGGATGGAGATAGAGATACTCCTCAATTTCTCTAGGATAGATATTTTCTCCACCTCGAATAATCATGTCTTTTAAACGACCTGTTATCCGATAGTATCCATTTTCATCAACCGTGGCGATGTCACCGGAATGAAGCCATCCATCAGGTTCAATAACTTTTTGTGTCTCTTCTGGCATATTATAATAACCTTTCATGACGTGATATCCCCGAGTACAAAGTTCACCATGTTGGTTTATCCCAACTAATTCACTCGTGTTGGTATCAATGAGCTTCACTTCAACTCCGGGAAGGAGCCGACCTACTGTACTCACCCTTAATTCCAAAGGGTCGGTAGTACGAGTCATGGTAATTCCTGGCGATGCTTCGGTAAGACCATAAGTAATACAAATTTCTCTCATATTCATTTCTTCTACAACTGCTTTCATTACTTCAGTAGGACAGGGTGAACCAGCCATAATTCCGGTTCGAAGTGAAGAGAGATCGAATTTAGTCTTTTTCATTTCTTCCAGCTCAGCGATAAACATGGTTGGAACGCCATGGACCGCTGTACATCGAATATCCTGAATGGTTTCTAAAACTCTCCGTGCTCGAAAACTTTCCACTGGAACCATAGTTGCTCCTGATGAGAGGCACAACAAAGTTCCCATAACACATCCAAAGCAATGAAAAAATGGAACAGTAATGCAAAGCTTATCTTCTGGGGTAAAATTGAGGCAAGCAGCTTGGCTTTTGGCATTACCAATAACATTGGTATGGGTCAACATAACTCCCTTGGGAAATCCAGTCGTCCCCGAAGTATATTGCATATTCACTACATCATCTGGAGTAATTTCTTCTTGTCTCTTCTGATATTCCTCATCTGATATTAGTTGTGATAGCTTATATAAATCATCAAAACAAAGCATTCCGGGCATTCGCTCTTCTCCGATAGCAATAACATTTTTTAAGTACGGAAATTTTTTCGACTTTAACTGTCCTGGTTGACAACTTTTCAGTTCTGGACAGAGCTCATAAACCATATTAAAATAATCTCTCGGTTGATGAACTCCATCAACCAAAATCAAGGTTGACGAATCCGATTGTTTCAAAAGATACTCTAGCTCAAAGGATCGATATTGGGTATTGACGGTTACCAAAACTCCTCCCATCTTAGCGCTTCCAAATTGGGTCAGTACCCATTCGGCGACATTATTTGCCCAAATAGCAATATGGGAACCCTTCTTTAATCCTAATGCCATTAAACCCTTCGCAACTTGATCACATCTTTCTTTAAATTGTTGATAGGTTAATCGCAGGCCTGTGGAATGGTAGACTAATGCCTCTCTTTCCCCGAGGTTTTTTGCCATCAAATCAACCAATTGTCCAACGGTTATTTTCCCAATTTCGTATTCCGGAGCTCTCATGGAACACCTCATTAAAAAAATTTAGATCAATTATTGCATTACTATCTGAATACATAAAACAACTCTTTCCCATTAGCTTATTAACATTCTTCTATTTCTTGAAATATTTCTTGGCAGAATATTAGCTCCAAGGCCCACAAATTGATTTTCAATTATAAATCATTTTATATTTCTTTGCATTACTATTTTCAATAATCGCCTTAATGATTTAATTTCTTAATCAAAAAAAATGTGAGAGATGTCTACCATTTCATTTTAATAGTAATTATTTATTCTATAATTAATAAAGAATATTTGAATGTAAGAACAAAGGCATATTTACGGTCGGATGAGACATTTCTTCCCATAACCGATCAGATCAGATCGACCGGCTTTGAGAAGGGCCTCTTTGACCAGGTGGTGATTTTCGGGACGGCGGTACTGAATGAGAGCGCGCTGCAGAGCTTTTTCGTGGGGTGATTTTGGAACATAAACCTTTTTCATGGTGCGTGGATCGAGCTCAGTATAATACATAGCAGTAGAAAGAGTCCCGGGGGTGGGATAGAAATCTTGAACCTGTTCGGGATTATATCCCATATCACGGACATATTCAGCCAACTCAATGGCGGCTTTCAGGTCAGACCCGGGATGGCTTGACATAAAGTAAGGAACCAAATAGTGTTTGAGATGATACTTTTTATTTATCTCAAAATACTTTTTCACAAATTGATTATAGACTTCTTTACCTGGTTTCCCCATTTTTTCCAGGACTTGGTTTGAAACATGTTCAGGAGCAACTTTAAGCTGTCCACTTACATGATGAATACACAATTCTTCAAAAAAAGTATCATTCTGATCAGCCAGAAGATAATCAAAACGAATGCCAGACCTAATAAAAACCTTTTTAATCCCAGGAACTTGACGTATCTTTCTCAGCAGTTCGAGAAATTCGCGATGATCGGTATTTAATTGACGACAGGGATGAGGAAATAAACATTGACGTTTTTCGCAGACTCCTTGATCAAGCTGTTTTTGACAGGCGGGATGAAAAAAATTAGCAGTGGGTCCTCCCACGTCATGAATATATCCCTTAAAATTAGGAAGATGGGTGAGTTCTTCGACTTCTTTCAGAATAGATTCCTGGCTTCGAGATTGGATAATTCTTCCCTGGTGAAAACTTAATGAACAAAAACTACACCCTCCAAAACAACCTCGGTGGCTGGTTACACTCAATTGCACCTCTTTAATTGCCGGCACTCCTCCTAATTTTTCATAACGAGGATGATACGTTCGCACGTAAGGAAATGAGTAAATTTCATCGATTTCTTTTTGAGTCAGAGGCAGGGATGGTGGGTTTTGAACGATATAGAGGTCATCAGTTGGTTCAACTAAAACTTTCCCATGAAAAGGATTACAATTCTGGTATTGAATGAAATAACTTTCGGCAAATTTTTCTCTTGATGATTTGATTTCCTGATAAGACGGAAGAATAATAGGTTGATAAGCATATTGAAGGTTATTGGTTTTAAAAACTGTTCCGTTAATATAGATAATATCCTGAATGTTCAATCCACCTTGCAAAGCCTCGGCAATTTCACCAATTGCCTTTTCTCCCATACCGTAAACGATTAGATCAGCCCCAGAATCAAGAAGCAATGAAGGTCGTAAACGATTATCCCAATAATCGTAATGGGCTAAACGGCGTAAACTTGCTTCGATCCCTCCCAAAATAATCGGAATATCTCCATAAGCTTCGCGGATTTTTTGAGAATAGATAATAGTTGCCCGATCCGGTCGAAAACCGGTTTTTCCTCCAGGTGAATAATCATCTTTGGTTCTTTTTCTTTTCGCCACGGTATAATGATTGACCATTGAATCGAGATTTCCAGCAGTGACCAAAAAAGCGAAACGTGGTTTACCCAGGCTAGTAAAATCACGAGTGTCCTGCCAGCGAGGTTGAGGCAATATCCCAACCCGAAAGCCACGGCTTTCCAAATAACGGGAAATAATTGCCGTTCCAAAAGAGGGATGATCAACATAGGCATCACCTGAAACCAGGATAAAGTCCAATCCATCCCATCCTCGGGATTTCATTTCGCTTTTGGTGGTTGGCAAGAAATTTTTCATAGGTTATTCTTGGCTACTTTAAACGGACTTGATAAAACAAGTACACTCTACTCACATCACTTCT
>JAAYUT010000012.1 GCA_012517485.1 Candidatus Atribacter fermentans | reverse complement strand
TCTTAATTACGAATTACTCAAGTCATTATACAAATGACAGTAGACAAAGTGCTCAGGAGCAATAGCTCTCTTTTCTGGAATTACCTTCGAACAGATATCCATGTACTGAGGGCAACGAGTGTGAAAACGACAACCCGTTGGTGGATTGAGGGGACTGGGAGGGTCACCTTCAAGAATGAAGCGGTCTTTTTTTAGAGTAGGGTCAGGGACAGGTATTGATGAAAGAAGGGCCATAGTATAAGGATGAAGTGGATTTTCAAAAATTTCATTTGTTGGAGCTATTTCAACAATTCTTCCTAAATACATGACAGCTATCCTGTTACTAATATGTTTCACCACGCTCAAATCATGAGAAATAAAGAGATAAGTGAGCTTTAGTTCTCTTTGTAGATCAATGAGGAGATTCAAAATTTGAGCTTGGATAGAAACATCAAGAGCAGAAACCGGTTCATCACAAACGATAAAATCTGGTTTTAAAATTAAGGCTCGAGCTATTCCAATTCTTTGACGTTGTCCTCCGGAAAATTCATGAGGATATCGCTTGAGGTCCTCTTGAGTCAAACCCACTTTTTCGATAGTTTCATCCAAACGGTTTTTGCGATCATGAGGATTGGAGACTCCATGAATGATCAAAGGTTCCTCAAGAATAAACTGGATCGACTTACGAGGATTCAACGACGCAAAGGGGTCTTGAAAGACTATTTGCATCTTTTTACGATAGGGCTTAAAAGCTTTTTCAGGGATTTTCAGTAGGTTTTGGTTTTCATAGATAATTTTTCCTGCAGTTGGTTCAATTAAGCGAAGAATACATCGTCCTAATGTACTTTTGCCGCAACCAGACTCTCCCACCAATCCAAGGGTTTCACCGCTCAATATGTCAAGGTCAACACTATTGACTGCATCCACCACTCCTTTTTCACTGGTGGTTTGGTCATATAAGTAAAATTGTTTACTGAGTTGTTGAAGGGATATCAATAAAGGTGACATGCGACCCAGTGATCCTTTTCGATTTCTTTTAATAATGGTTCGGTGGTTGAACAAATCGTCATTTTTTTAGAACAGCGGGGATGAAATCGGCATCCTCCCGGGGGGAAGCATAGATTTGGAACTCTCCCTGGAATTGATTCCAAACGTTGCTGATCTCCCCGAATTCGAGGTATAGCGTTTAAGAGGGAAATGGTATAGGGATGAAGGGTATTTGAAAAGATCGAATATACATCAGCATTTTCAATGATTTTTCCTGCATACATGACTGCAACTTGTTGGCAGGTTTCGGCTACAATACCTAAATCGTGGGTGATGAGAAGAACGGCAGTTTGAAATTCCCTTTTGAGGTCATTGATAAGCGAGAGAATTTGAGCTTGTATCGTCACGTCGAGTGCAGTTGTTGGTTCATCAGCAATAAGAAGAGTAGGGCGGCAAGCCAAAGCCATAGCAATCATGACTCTTTGTCGCATTCCACCACTCATTTGGTGCGGATATTCTTTGAACCGCCTTTTTGCTTCAGGAATGCGAACCATTTTTAAAAGTTCAATGGTTTGTTTCTCGGCTTCTGGTATAGTCATTTTTTGATGGATAGTCAATACTTCCACGATTTCCCTTCCGATAGGGAAAACTGGATCCAATGATGTCATCGGCTCTTGAAAGATCATCGAGATTTTTTTCCCTCGAATGGAATACATTTCCTCTTCGGTTTTTTTGACCAGATCATCCCCTAAAAAAATGATTTGACCATCAACAATTTTTCCCTGAGGTTTAGGGTAGAGCTTGAGAATGGAGAGGGCGGTCATGCTCTTCCCACAACCTGACTCACCCACTAATCCCAGGGTTTGGTTGGCAGCAATATGAAGGTCAACACCATCTACAGCTTGAACAATTCCTGAAGGAGTTGTCAGGTACGTTTTTAAATTTTTAATTTGGAGAATAACATCATTCATTGTCTTCATACTCATCTTCATACTCGTAAGCGTGGATCAAGGGCATCGCGTAAGCCATCGCCCAAGAGATTCAATCCTAAAACCGCTAACATAATTGCTAAGCCGGGGAAAGTTGCTGCCCACCACGCCCCTGAAGTTAAAAATTGGCGACTATTGGAGAGCATCGATCCCCATTCAGGTGTGGGAGGAAGAGCCCCCAACCCTAAAAAGCCTAAAGCTGCAGCATCGAGAATAGCACCAGCAACACTGAGAGTAGAATATACAATGACCGGAGCCAAAGCGTTGGGAAGGACATGATGCCAAATAATGCGGATATGTGATGCTCCTAAGGCTTTTTCGGCTTCAATATAATCCATTTCTTTAATGACCAAAACGGCACTGCGAACCACTCGAGCCATCTGGGGAATATAAACGATTCCAATAGCAATCATGGCTTTTTCTAATCCTGCCCCTAAGGCAGCCATAATTGTGATCGATAGGAGAATACTGGGAAATGCGAATAAAATATCAACTATTCGCATTAAAAGGGTGTCTATCCACCCTCCATAATATCCCCCGGCAATTCCTAAAATAAGGCCAAAAACAGTGGAAATGAGCACGGCAATAAACCCAACTGATAATGAAGTTCGTGTCCCCCAGATAATTCGAGAGAGCAAGCATCGTCCAAGATAGTCAGTTCCCAGAGGGAATTGTTTATATTCATTACCTGCCCAGAACCCAGGTTTTAGTCGATTGGCGAGGCTTCTCTGCAATGGATTATTTGGGGCAATGAGGGGTGCCAAGAGAGCAACGATGACCATAGCGATAATAACGATCAATCCCACCAAAGCCGATTTATTTTTGCGAATCATATAAAAAAAGTCAGAAAAAATCCCGCTGGTGTTCATCTTCATTTTAGCGATACCTGATCCGTGGATTGATATAAGCATACAATACATCAGTAATGAGATTAACAACAACAAAAATAAAGGCAATAAAAAGAACTGATCCCTGAATGGCTGGATAATCACGAGCATAAACTGCATCAACGGTATATCGGCCTAATCCCGGCC
>JAAYUT010000607.1 GCA_012517485.1 Candidatus Atribacter fermentans | reverse complement strand
TGAGGTCGCCGCGGGAGACAAATATTTTGTCCGAATAAGACCAGTAATGAATTGATAGGGATCCAGAATTCTTGAGGAAGCTTGCTACGAAGGGCCATTTCAGTTTGTTCAGGTGTTTTCGTCTTCACGTAACCCCATCGATTCACAATTCGATGGACATGAGTATCAACACAAATACCGGGCTTCCCAAAACCAACAGTTAGAACTAAGTTGGCAGTTTTCCGTCCAACCCCAGGAAGTTCCAATAATTCTTCCAAAGTGGAAGGCACATGACTTTGATATTTTTTGATGAGAATCCTTGAAATATCAATTAAGCTTTTTGCCTTCCGACGATAAAATCCAACGGGATAGATGAACTGAGCAATTTCCTCCTCAGAATAGCTGAGGAGTTGTTGTGGACTCTGAATTTTTTTAAAAAAATGTTGAGCAACTTGACGGGTCATTAGGTCCTTAGTTCGGAGACTTAAAATACATCCTACTAAAACAAAAAATGGATTTTTTTCAAAACTTTCCAAAGTTGAATCTTGCCATTGTTTTTTACTTTCCTGTAAAATAGCAAAAGTTTGAGCAATATCTTGGTTATTCATATGAGATAATAATAATTAAAAGGGGGCGGACAAGCAAGTGAAAATTTTAGCTTTAGCAATTTATATTGTAGTTATGATAGTTATTGGTTTTTACAGTTTGAAAAGAACAAAAAACATTGGTGACTTCTTTTTAGCGAATCGAACCCTTGGTCCTTGGATTTCTGCGTTTGCTTATGGGGGAACCTATTTTAGTGCAGTCATTTTTATTGGATATGCCGGTCGGATTGGATGGGGTTATGGTTTATCGGATCTATGGATTGTTGCAGGAAATACCCTGATCGGATCATTATTAGCTTGGTTAGTCTTAGCAAAAAAAACACGCGCTGTAACGGAGAAACTGAATGCTCGAACTATGCCAGAATTTTTGGAAGCCCGTTACGGAAGTAAGGTTTTAAAATACATTGCAGCAGTTATTATTTTTATTTTATTAGTTCCATATTCTGCTTCTGTCTATATGGGTTTGAGTTATTTATTTGATGTGGTTATGGGTATTCCTTATGTATATGCTCTCGTACTTATGGCTGTTCTCACCGGAGTTTATCTGGTTTTAGGTGGGTATTTTGCGGTGAGTATAACGACCTTGGTTCAGGGTGGAATCATGTTTTTTGGCTCGATTTATATGGTTTTATATTTGCTTTCTCGACCCGAAGTTGGAGGTTTAAGTCAGGTAGTAGCCAAAATGAGTGCTATCAACCCGAAGTTGGTCAGTGTTATCGGACCACCGGGATTCATTGGTCTTTTCGGTTTGGTTGTTTTAACGAGCTTTGGACCTTGGGGACTTCCTCAAATGGTTCAAAAATTTTACTCCATAAAAAATCAAAAAGTGATATTTACTGCTACTATTATAACCACTATTTTTGCATTGGTTTGCAGTTTTAGTGCTTATTTTTCCGGTGCGCTAACCCACCTCTTCTTTAAAGAACTTCCCACGATGAATGGGGTAGCAAACCCTGATCTCTTAATGCCCAATTTATTAATTCAATACATGCCTACTGCTTTTTCTATTATTTTTCTTTTATTGGTCTTTTCTGCTTCAATGTCTACGCTTTCATCATTAGTCTTGGTTTCGTCATCAGCAATTACCATTGACCTTTTACCCAAAAAATATGGGAAAGATAGCGTATTCGTAATGAGAATTTTATGCATATTATTTATATTCTTATCCCTGATTATTGCCATATCTCAAGTCACTTTTATCGTGAATTTAATGTCGATTTCATGGGGAGCAACAGCTGGTAGTTTCGCTGCACCTTATGTTTATGGACTCTTCTGGAAAAAAGCCAACCGTCAAGGTGCTTTAGCCAGCATGATCACTGGCTTGGCATTTGCATTGATCCTATCCTGGGTATTTGGATTCAAATCAAGCATCGTTCCATTTATCGGGTCACTGGCTATATTAATTCCTTTTGGAGTTCTTCCCGTCGTATCAACCTTAACAGGAGGAAATAAAAAATGAAAGCTTGCTTATTTGAAGCAAAAGAAAAATTTGTTATTTGTGACGTTGAAAAACCAATTCCTCAAAAAGACGAAGTCCTTATACGAGTAAAAGCTGTCGGGATTTGTGGTACAGATATTCATATTTTAAAAGGAGAATATTTTTCTGAATTTCCTTTAATAGCTGGCCACGAATTTTCAGGTGAAGTAGCCGAGGTTGGAAAGGAGGTCACACAGTTCCGACCAGGTGATCGGGTCACTGCTGATCCCAATATATTCTGTGATAAATGTTATTTTTGCAAAATCAATAAAAATAATCATTGCTTAGACAATCATGTGATAGGAGTAACTCAAAATGGAGCATTTGCAGAATATGTTGCCGTTTCCGAAAAAGGTGTCTTTCATATACCAGACCATTTGAGTTATTCCGAAGCAGCCCTTGCTGAGCCACTGGCGTGTGTTGTTTATGGAGTTCGAAGAAGTGAAATCAAACCTGGAGAAAAAGTTTTAATTTTTGGAGCAGGGGCAATTGGTTTACTTTTGTTATCCCTTCTTAAAATGAATGGTGCTTCACAAGTGGTCATGGTTGATATTAGTCAAAAGAAGCTCGATTTTGCTAAAAAAATGGGAGCATCTGAGGTCATTCTTAATAATGAAGATGGAGAAAAGAAATTAAAAGCGATCGCTCCCTTTGGGTTTGAACTGGTTGCTGATGCAACTGGATCGCCACGGGTTATGGAGAGAGCATTACAATTCGTTGAGTCTGATGGAACCTTTTTAGTCTTTGGAGTTGCTCCTATTGGTGACATGATGAAGGTTGAACCTTATGACATCTTTCGTCGAGATATTCGTATCATCGGTTCCTACGCTGT
>JAAYUT010000606.1 GCA_012517485.1 Candidatus Atribacter fermentans | reverse complement strand
TTGCGAGGAGTGCAGCGACGTGGCAATCTCATCCAACCGCTCTGTCATTGCGAGGAGTGCAGCGACGTGGCAATCTCATCCTTTTAAAGTTTTTATTAAAAAATGAATTAAAAAGATGTGATCCTCACGCCCTCAAAAAGCGAGGGCTCAGGATGACTGATGAAAGGCACACTCCTCGCCGCGATAGCGGCATCCCTCCACGGAGGGGAATTGTTGAATTTATTCCCCCATTGAGGGGGGTTAGGGGGGTGTGCCTTTCTCTTTTCTGTATGATTACTTTTTACTCGTTCCTGTATTTTCAAGATAGACCCTCATGCTCCTTTCATGACACCATCTGAGTATGAAAATAGGAAAATGAAATGAAAATTAAATATTTTAAAATTGAACTCAAGGGGAATATATGAATTTCCCATTCACCTTCCTATACATCTACTAAGCCATTTCTCGTGTACTTTTTATTTTTAAAAAACCAATGGAACCGAAAACCTAAAGGATTTATAATGAAATTATAAAAAAGAAATTAAAAGAATATTTTGATATAGGGGAGTCAGGCTATGAATGCTTTAATAATTATTGATTTACTGAATGATTTTATAAAACCCCAGGGAGCTTTATATATAGGTGACCATGTTCAGCCACTGATTCCATTCTGTAAAGAACTCATTATCCAGAAGAGAAAAGAAAACTATACCATTATTTATTCTTGTGATACTCATTGGGAAAATGATGAAGAATTTTTGCTTTTTCCACCCCATGCAGTTCAGGGAAGTTGGGGACAAAAAATCATCGAAGAAGTAGCGCCACAAGAAGGAGATTTTATTATACCGAAACGGCGATTTAGTGCTTTTTTTGGTACTGAACTGGACTTACTCCTTCGTGAAAAAAAGGTTGAAAGAGTTGAAATCGTTGGCGTTTTAACGAATATCTGTGTTCTTTATACCGCAGCTTGGGCACAAATGCTTCGTTATCAGGTTGCAGCTTATCGCCAGGGTGTGACATCGAATAACTTACAAGCCCACGAATTTGCCTTAAAAGAAATGAAAAATACTTTAGGGGTTGAAATACTTTGAAGTTTGATGAAGGACATAGAGAATATTATTCTTTTAAAGGGGGGAACTAGTTTTTGAAAAATTTCAAATCCTACTTATTTTTTGGAATCATATTGGTTGTTCTTTTATTCATAATTTCAGTTGGTTATGGAGCACAACCAATAACTCTTTTAGATATTCGATATAGTTCCTATCCTGAAGAACAAAAAACCAGAGTGGCGTTTGATTTTTCTGGTGGGCTACCACATTTTAGCCACAATACTGATTTCGAAAAGAATGAAATACGATTCATTTTTGAAAAGGTGCGAGCTGGCAAGGGAGCACTTAAAACCCTTCAGGTTCAGGATGAAAGAGTTGATAATCTTTCTATAAAAGAAACTGAAAAGGGTATCGAAGTTACCGTGGTAGTAAAAGTTCCATGTGAAATAATTGAGGGAAATATACCAAAAAAAACATTATATTTTGACTTAACAGAAAAAATAAACTTAACAGAAGGTTCGAAATCATTGTCGAAAGAATCAAATGGTTTTGGGGTAATAACAGGAAAAATTTTTGACAACAGAAGTGGAAAAACAATTCCAGGAGTAAAGATCAGCATTACCGATCAAAATCAAGAAATGATTTCAAATGATAAGGGTACTTATTATTTTCCTAAAATTCCAGTTGGTAAAGTGACATTAGA
This sequence comes from Candidatus Atribacter fermentans, assembly GCA_012517485.1. Lineage (GTDB taxonomy): Bacteria > Atribacterota > Atribacteria > Atribacterales > Atribacteraceae > Atribacter > Atribacter fermentans. The sequence continues at coordinate 108 of JAAYUT010000606.1, read as the reverse complement.
GTTTACTCATCCTGAATATGAAAAAGAATCTAAAACCGTTGCTGTTAAGGAAAATCAAGAAACGTATTTGAATATCGCTTTAAAACGAGTCGAAGGGTTTCCTTCACC
>JAAYUT010000605.1 GCA_012517485.1 Candidatus Atribacter fermentans | reverse complement strand
GCCATCCAATGATGTCCAATCCCTTGAGATGCAATTTTTTCATTCAGATCTTCTAAAGAACATTGAAAACGCACTTTTAATGGATTTCCAGGAAATTCCATCCCGCATTCTATTGCCTCTCCAGTTATTGCTGACATTCGAAAAGTACCCCTCCTTCCCACTAAATTAACCAGAGTGACAACGCCTACTTTTGATGGAAATAAAGCACACACTCCCTGATTGAGTAAACGAACTGGTGAAAGTTGAATTTGAGTAGGATCATTTGCAATGCTAAAACCTCCGGAACCGCAGTGAGAAAATAAAATGGTTTGAGAAATTGGATCAGGATAAAGGAGATCAGTATTGTGAACCGGTTTTCCGGTTAAATTAAAAAGGATTTTCATGGTAACGGTGTTATTAACGTCTCCTTCACAACCACCAACTATCCCCTCTTCGGCAAGGAGCGAATAGGCAAGGCAAATTTTTCCCATATACCGTGGATAACATTTTATACAAATTCCATCTAAACCATTTTCATCAATAATTTTTTTTATGCCAAGATAAAAACCAAGAGCTTCGATGCCAACTTGATTATCTACCGTAATCTTTCCGACTTTTTTCCCAATCTCTATCCAGAGTTCAGAGGCAGCAAATTGGTCAATACTTTTAACTGATTCAATAAGCTCGTCTTCGTCTAAGTTCACAATACGAACACCAGTCCGAGCTTTAATCTCAAATTCATCATAGGCAATTTCAGTCATCCCCTTCACTCGTCCGCCTATGACTCCTATTCGAGAATGACGAAGATGATTTCCAAGAGTTACCGCCATTGCAATTTCCCGAATTTTCTGATGAACTTTGATATCCTCTGGTTCACCATAAACGAAAAAGTAGGGTTTTTCTAATTCTTTTAAAACACAACAAATTTGCTGTACACCACACAATGAACCAGTTTCAACAGCTGGTAAAGCCCAAAGAACCACCGGTCGATTATAATATTCCAAAAAATCAAGCAAATGGTGATCTTCACTCCAGGTTCCCACCCCTATGCAGAGGAGATCGAAATCGTGGTTGGTAAAAAAATTTATAGCATTTTGAACGGTTTGGAGGTCATATAGGATATCCAGATTGGTTATAACAGCAGCAATATTTTCGAGTTGGTTTTTCATTCTTTGGAGAATCGACGGAGTTTCTGAAAAACCAACTTCTAAAGGTCCTGCTATTCCAACTAATCCAATCCTGGGTATCATAATTTTCTCTCCTTTATAAGTTATTATAAACTTTTAGCAATATTCTCTATTGTAAACCTAATTTTTTTTCATACCGGTCGATAATAGATTGAATTGCTTTTTGTTTGTCTTGTGAAAGTGGATTTTGACATCCACCGTTAAGAATAGATGATACCAAATCAGAAGCTTTTTCAGTAGCGTTTTTTGATCCTTTTTGTTTCCAAACTTCATAATTTGCTCCATTTGACACATCAAGAGGGACATGCTCACCACTTCGCAAATGATGGAGAGTATGTTCCGAGGTAAGATATTCACCTCGTGGTCCGACTTGAAGAATTGAATCAAGAGCAAGGGTTTCTTTATTTACCTCGATTCCTCGACGGAATCGTTTGGCAATTCGACACATCTCGTTATCCATAACCAGTTGTTCCAGGCTGATAGTCATTCCTGTCCCAAACATTCCTAAATTAACAATCATGTCGTTAGCGCCAATGATACTGGCAAGGGTTGAAAGCATTTTTTCCCAAGCAGCCTGTTCATCATGCAAATTGGCATCGTTATCAGGTGCAGTAGTATGGCTGGGAATGTTGTAATAATGAGCCATTTGAGCACCAGCAATTCGAAGTAGAGAAGACTCCGGCCGCCCAATAAGGACATTGGCTTGCTTCATTTCATAGGTTGTCCATGCAGCACCATAAATAACTGGAGTTCCAGGGTGAATCAGTTGAGATATTATTATTCCAGAAAGGACTTCGGTATTATGAACTGTCAATAAACCGGCTAAAGTATACGGTGCTGTAACTCCCGCAATTGGTTGAGGAAGGAGATCAAGGGGAATCCCTTCCTGAGCAACGATGTAAAGAGCTTCCACTGCTCCCCTTTCCCAATAGAGTGGACTGGTGGTTGAGAGTTGGCTAATCATTGGAGAACAACCCTTCAATTTCTCTTTTCCGGTAATGACCTTACCCATATCTATAACTGCTTGATTGATTATTTCACTTTCAGAGGAGAAAAAGATGGGTTTTTTGGAATTTTCAAGAATTGCTTGAATTGCATAAAGGAGGGTGGTTTGGGGGGTTACATCTTGAGGCATAACCGGAACCCCCACCATATCAACTTCGGAAAGTTTATCAGAAAGGATGGCAAAATTTTCAACATCTTTAACAGTTGAATTACGACGTTCTCCGGTTTCGTTTACCAGGACGAAAACCGCGTTATGACCACTAACGCAATACCGTCCTCCATCTCCTAAAATAAAAGCAAGATCGCCATCTCGTTTGAAAATAGGGATTTGGCTTGGCAGAGTTGACAAACATTCCTCGACAATAGAAGGTGGAAATTTTACTCGTTCATTTTCAAAGTTTACTATACAACTCTTTTTTTGCAATAAATCAAGAATTTTTTTGCTTTCGACACGAAGACCAACCGATTCAAGTATAACCAAGGAATTTTCGTGAATTGTCAAAATTTCATTTTCAGAAAGAACCTTTAAATCGGTTAATTGCATAAACCCTCCTTTTAATGACTTTTTAAAAATATATTTGACCTTCTAATTCTAGGTTTTTTCCTTATTAATAAATTATTATACTAAATTACGATCCCCCTCCTTTTTTACACAAGATCCGTTTTTATAAATTGTTACCCATAAGATCTCTTTTTGTAGTAATAAAACTGGATTATGTAACGTATAGAGGAAGCTCTAAATAATAAATTCATAATCAAGGGAAAATCCCCCTCAGTTTTTTAGCTTTTACTACTCGATTTAGTGCCAGCATGTAGGCTGCCATTCGCAAAGAGCTATGATATTTCAAATGAAGATTCCAAACCTCATCAAAAGCTTTGTTCATTATTTTTAATAAAAGAGCATTTACTTCGTTTTCATCCCACATCAAAGATTGGATATTTTGAACCCATTCGAAGTAGGATACCACAACTCCTCCTGCATTAGCCAAAATATCGGGAACAACAATAATATTTCTTTCTTTTAAAATGGTATCAGCGTTGAAAGTGGTTGGTCCATTCGCAGCTTCAACGATAACCTTGGCTTGAACTTTTCCTGCATTTTCAGAAGTGATTTGATTTTCTTTTGCTGCTGGAATGAGAAAATCGACTTTGAGATTCAAAAGGTCTTGGTTGTTTATAACCGATACTCCAGGAGCGGTATAGCCCTCGAGAAGATGGTGAGGATGATGGTTGGTATATTCAATCATGTCTTGAATATTAAGGCCTTCTTCTCTATAGAAAGAGCTACTTATATCACTTACCGCCACAATTCGACAGCCTTCTTTATTTAAAAGATAGGCAGCGGCTTGGCCTACATTGCCAAACCCTTGAATCGCTACCGAT
>JAAYUT010000604.1 GCA_012517485.1 Candidatus Atribacter fermentans | reverse complement strand
CAAACCATACTACCCGAAGACCCTTACTTTCCAGAATTAGTGCTTTATCTTAAATCTCCCAAAACCGATAATCAGGGATGGACTCATTTTTTACAAGTGCATCCTGATGGTTCAGGAGATTATGTTTCCTACCGGCCTGATAAACTTGATCATGCCACCCGATGGATTATACGAAACGGGGATCGAGAAGCTTATGGATTTTTATTGCCAGGTACATGTGATCCAGAAGGTTATACTCATGAGAAAGCAGCTGGGAATGTGAGAATTATTCCTGAGAGAAGTTCAGTAAGTTATCATATTATTACTGGAGCACTTGATCCAATTCAAACGAAAGAAATGCAGAGGAAAATAGAAAAGTTATAAATGATCAATTTTCTGAAAAATCATATATTCCTTAATTATTTGTGGTCATATTTAGTAAAATTTAAATCATTTGGAAATAACAATTAAAAATAGAACTTGATTGTTACAAAATATTATTTATTTGAAATGTCATGAAGTGTTCTGAAATCCAAAAGAAAACTTATAATATTGAGATAAGGTATTCAAGTGTTTTTGTAGATAATATTTCCTTAAAATAAATCAAAATTTATTAAAAAAAGAGAAAATTTTAGTCAAGGAACAAGCAATTAATATGAAATAAGAAAGGATGATTTAAATGCATTATGGTGTTTTTGGATTGTTATTTTTTTCAAAATTTACAAAAGAAAGAATATCCATCCTAGAAAAAGTAAAAAAAATTGGTTATGAAGGAATTGAAATTTCTTTAAGTGAAGATTATTTATCTTCTGGTCTAAGTAATGAAATTACCAAAGAAGCAAAAAAAATAGATGTTAAATGTTTGTGTTCTACATCACTTGATGAAAAAACCGATATTACATCAAGTGATAAAACCATTAGGGAAAACGGAATTAATTTCCTTAAAAAATGTGTAGAGGAAGCTGCAAAACTTGGCAGTGATGTTGTCGGAGGAGTTATATATGCACCTTGGGGATTAAGCAATAAAAAAGGGAGAACTCAAGAAGAATGGGAAATTTGCAAGGAGAGTTTATTCAAAGTTGCAGAATTTGCCAAAGATTATAAAGTATTTCTTGCTCTTGAACCTGTTAACCGTTTTGAATCTCATTTTCTCAACACTGCCGAAGAGGCGAAAGCTCTTATTAATGAAATTAACCATCCTCAATTAAAAATTCATTTAGATACATTCCAAATGAATATTGAAGAAAATCGTTTATACGATGCTATCAAAACTGCCGATAATTTACTTTACCATTTTCATTGTTGCGCAAGCAATAGGGGAATTCCTGGAAATGGTCATATCGAGTGGGATGAGGTTTATCAAGGTTTAAAAGAAATCGGTTACCAAAGATGGTTAGTTGTTGAATCGTTTACACCAGATATTATGAAAGAAGAATTTGGGCGACAGGTTGCAATTTGGAGAGAAATTGCTAAACCCGAGGATATTGCTAAGAAGGGTTTAGAATTTTTGAAAAGCATAGAGAAGAAAATATTTGCATAGAAAAGAGGTGATGATAAAAGATAATATAGAACATTATTTAAAATGAATAGGTTTTATATTTATTTGTTAATTCTAAAAAAGGGAGGAAAAAAATGAAGAAAAGTTTGGTTGTTATAGTTGTTGTTTTATTGACAGTATTAGTGATTGGTTTTGGTTTAGCTCAAGCAAAAGAATATAGATATGTGATCGTGCCAAAAATTGTTCACCCTTGGTTTGATAAAGTTAATCAAGGAGCACAGGAAATGGCTCAATTTCTTGAAAAGATAACCGGCGACACATTTATAATCGATTATAGGGCTCCAGCAACCGCAAGTGTCGTGGAACAAAACAGAATACTTGAACAAGCAGCAGCAACTGAACCATCTGGTATTACTTTGGATCTTCTCGATGCTGAAGGGAATAGACCAGTCTTAGAGGCAATTCTCGCCCGTGGAATTCCCATTGTAGTATTTGATTCCTATGCTCCAGAAGGTATGGGTCTTACCACTGTAAATAATGATTTTGTTGCCCAACAGATTGGAGCCTGTCAGCGACTTGTGGAATTGATGAGAGCAAAAGAAAAGAAAGACGTTTATAAAATAGCTCTCATTGAAGGAGTCCCCACTGCACCAAACCATAAAAAACGTTTTGAGACTTCAAAAGAATTTTTCTCCAAGGTGCCAGACGTGGAAATTGTTGCCGAAGGCGTTGATAACGATAGTATCGAGCAAGCCCAGAAACAAGCTGCTTCAATCATTGCTGCTCATCCTGATCTAGATGGTATGATTGCTCACAATGCTGCTGGACCAATTGGAGTCGGTCTTGCCATAAAAGAAGCTGGTAAAGTTGGAGAAATTATCCATGTTGGTTTGGATGACTTAGATCAATTAATAGTTTTAATAAAAGAAGGCGTTGTAGAGTCTTCGTATAGTACCAAACCCAAAATGCAAGGTGCTTATGCAGTTCTTTGTTTATGGTTACAGAACCAAGGAATTGCTACCCCAATGTTGGTTGATACTGGATTTGTTGTAATAACCAAAGACATGATTCCTGATGATGTAAAGGAATATAAAGGATACTAAAAAGAATTAATTTTGTATCACCCATAAAAAGTTGAACCTAAAAAACTTCTTTTTATGGGTGATTTTAATAAAATGAATTTAGATAGGATGAAAAAAATGGATTATATCTTAGAAGCAACCGGTATAACCAAAATATTTCCAGGGGTAGTAGCTCTTAATGAAGTTGATTTTGCCTGTAAAAAAGGAACAGTCCATTGTATTGTAGGAGAAAATGGAGCTGGTAAAAGTACTTTTGTAAAAGTTATAACTGGTATTTACCATCCTGAAAAAGGGAATGTAAAAATCGAAGGCAAAAGTATCTTTGAGAATTCAGAAATTATCAATAAGGTTGCTTACGTTCCTCAAGAATTACAGTTATTTGAATATATGACAGTTGGAGAAAATTTATTATTACCTTTTAAGAGGAAAGGATTAAACCGTTTTTATTCGAGCAAAAGCAAAATTTTTAAAATGGCAACCCCTCTCTTGGATAAATTTCATGTCACTGAAAAAGCTGAGACCAGTGTCAGCGATATTTCGCCTTCGAGTAAACAATTATTACAAATTGCTCGTGCGCTTATAATTGAAGACTGTGAGATTATTATCCTTGATGAGCCTACAACAAGTTTGACTAGCGAAGATACTAAGCGTTTATTTCAAATAGTAAACCAACTCAAGAAAGAGGGAAAAGCAATAATTTATATTTCTCATAAGCTGGAGGAAGTATTTGCAATAGGCGATGAGATAACTGTTCTCAGAGATGGGAAAAAGGTAGGTTATGCTAAAGCTTCAGAAGTTGATAGAAACTGGATAATAAAAATGATGTCAGGTAGAGAAATTGATGAAAGAATTGTTTTCCGTCCTACTGAGAATAAGGGTGACCTTATTTTGGAAGTAAAAAATCTATCTGGAAAAGGGTTTTCAAATATTAATTTTAAATTACATCGAGGGGAAATACTTGGATTTTACGGTTTAGTTGGGGCAGGTCGTTCTGAAATTATGCAAACTATTTTAGGATATAGATTTGTGGCGGAAGGAGAAGTGCAAGTTGATGGAAAACAGTTAAAATTAGGGAGCCCTCATTTTGCTATTCAGGGAGGAGTATTTTACCTTCCTGAAGAGCGAAAGCAACAAGGAATATTTCCATATTTAAGTGTTCGGCATAATGTTGGGGTTGCTCTCGGTGAAAAAGTACTAAATGGTATTGTAGTATCACCGAAGAAGGAAAAATCAATGACCGAAGAGCTAGTAAAAGTATATTCGGTAAAAGCATCTTCAATAGAGACTCCAATAAGATTTTTAAGTGGAGGAAATCAACAAAAAGTTATTGTCGGACGTGCAATGTTCTGTTCTCCAACCCCAAAAGTAATCATTTTTGATGAACCAACCAAGGGAATTGATGTTATGACGAAAACCGAAATATATAAAATTATGAAAGATCTTGCTGAAAAAGAAAAGATTGGAATTATTTTGGTATCTTCAGAACTTGAAGAATTAATTAGATGTTGTAATCGTCTTATTACTATTTATAGAGGAAGAATAACTGGTGAATTTGACCCAAGTAAAGTTAAATCTTCAGAAATTATTGCATCAGCAATAAATATTATTGATAGAGACAAAGAACGAGTTACTGTTAAATAAGAAGGTTTTGGAGTGTTTGAAATGGCACAGAGAGAGAGTATTTCGAAACTAAGCAAAACGATGGAAATAGTTAGAAGAACACGTTCAATTGGTGTTATATTTGCGCTAATTGTTATTGTTGCTTTTGCTTCACTTTTGTCGCCTTATTTTTTAAGTGGTTATAATTTACAGGCTTTAACAAGATCTTTGGCATTTATCGGAATGATTGCTTTGGGTCAAGCATGTTTACTGCTTATTGGAGAATTGGATTTGTCAGTTGGTGCTATAGCTGGTTTTTGCGGAGTTATTGGTGGAGTTCTCATTATTAACTTAGGGATTCATCATTGGCTTGCCTTTGGTTTATGTCTCATTTTGGGGGCAGGATGTGGATTTCTTAATGGAGCTTTAGTAGCAAAGTTGAACTTGAATTCTTTGGTTGTTACAGTTGGAATGACCGGTGTTTATACCGGTCTCAATTTAGTTATTTCAAAAGGAAGAGCGATAACCGGAATTCCGAAAGCTATTTATTTTTTGGGTCAAGGCGATTTTTTAGGGATACCAGCACCTTTTATCATCATGATTGGTGTTGCCGGCGTAGTTTTATTCATAACACAATATACAATTTTTGGTCGTTATATGTATTCTGTAGGAAATAATCGTGAAGCATCAAAAATACTTGGTATTAGAGTTGACCGAATCCAGATTATAACTTTCATGATGGCTGGATTGTTAGCTGCCTTAGCTGGTATGATTATGGTCGCACGTCTTGGCTCTTCTCAACCTGCAATAGGGCAAGAGTGGGTATTACCATCAATCGCTTCTTCAGTTATTGGAGGGGTTTCGCCGGCGGGAGGTATTGGTAATCCTGTCGGGGCAGTATTAGGTGCCGTGATAACCGGAGTTATTGAAAATATAATTGTAATTTTTGGTATTTCTCCTTATTGGCAGACTGCAGTGAGTGGGGTAGTGGTCGTTGCAGCGGTGTCTTTGGATTCAATTCAAAGAATTCTCTATGAAAGAAAGGTAAAATTATAAACCTTATTATACAGATAAAAACGTAATCAAAAAAAAGGTCGGATAATTATTAGGTCTTTCTGGATTTGTTTGTTTATTTGATCCCCCCACTGGCTAAGAAGT
>JAAYUT010000603.1 GCA_012517485.1 Candidatus Atribacter fermentans | reverse complement strand
TGTTCGGGTATATTCTTTTTCATAAGTAATCACTTTGTTAGTTGAAGCTTGAGCTCCGATAGCTTTTATTCCTCCAATTTGAGCATTGAGTAATCCGAGGTAATGGTCATAAGTAAATATATTCATTTCCCCTCTTTGCATAACTCCTGTCCCAGGAGGAACTCTTGAAAATCCAGGTCTCACTGTTAAACGATTGGACCCTAAACTTTGAATTTGAGAGGTAATATTCGTTCGCATTCCTTGACCAACCGAGACCATAGTTATAACTGCTGCTACTCCAATAATTATTCCTAACATGGTTAGAAAAGAACGGAGTTTGTTGGATAAGACATTCGAAATGGCACTTTGAAATTTTTCAAATATATTCACTTTGATTAACTCGCTTCCAGGGTTTCTTTTGCCGATTGGAGAAAATCTTCCGCTTTACGTGGAGTGTCCACATGTTCTTCCTTCTCTAATTGTCCATCACGAAACCGAAGTATTCGTTTAGAATGAAAAGCAATGTCCTGTTCGTGTGTTACTAATATAATGGTTTTTCCTTGTTCATTTAATTTTTGAAAAACTTCCATGACTTCTTCCCCGGATCGAGAATCCAGGTTACCAGTCGGTTCATCGGCAAGAATAATTGATGGATTGTTAGCGAGAGCACGAGCGATTGCTACTCGTTGAATTTGACCTCCGGAAAGTTGATTCGGACGATGATATTTTCTTTGGCTTAATCCAACCTTTTCCAATAGAGAGTTTACCATTTCACGTCTTATGGTTTTTGGAATACCGGCATAAAGAAGTGGGAGTTCAACATTTTGAAAAGCGTTTAATTTTGGCAAAAGATTAAAATTCTGAAAAACAAAACCGATTTTACGGTTACGGATTGTTGCTAATTGATTTTCTTTGAGATGGGATACTTCTTCCTGTTCAAGAAAATATTGGCCACTGGTTGGTGCATCAAGGCATCCCAAAATATTCATTAGTGTTGATTTTCCTGAACCAGATGGTCCCATGATAGAGATAAAATCACCAGGATAAATCTGAAATGAAACATTGTTTATGCCTTTGACTTGAATTTTTTCTAAAAAGTAGATTTTCCTCAATTCTCTAACGTCGATAATTGGTGTAACCGATTTTTCGCTCATAATATTTCTCCTATTGGTCTATTTATTTGGAGGTGGACCACCAACACCCATTCCCATTGGGTTTCGATTGGGTTGCGATGTTTGAATACTTATTGTAGGAATCAATACCTCCTGATCCTTTTTAAGACCTTCTAAAACCTCGAAAACTTCATCATTTCTAAGACCGACTTTTATAGGAACCTTATTTGGTTCTTTTTGTAATCCTGGAACAAGAACAAAATTTTTCCCATCTTCCTCAATAAGGACTTCTAAGGGGAGTAATAAGGTGTTTTCGCTTTGATTTACAACAACAGTGGCATCAACCGTCATTCCTGGATAGAGTTTTCTGTCTGAATTGGGAACAATAATTTTTCCTTCATAAGTCACGATATTATCAATAATTTGTGATTGGAGCGAAATAAATGATACCTCTCCTCTAATTACTTCGTCAGGGAAAGCAGCAAGAGTTATTTCTGCTTTAGCACCGATATTAATTTTGGGAACATCAATTTCGTTGAATGCTACCAATGCTTTCATTTGATCTAAATTACCAATAGTGATTAAAGTTTTAGCTTGGGTAACAACATCCTCTTTTTCAACTGATACTGCAATTACCACTCCATCAATCGGCGAGGTAATGGTTCCATATTCAATCTTTTTTTGGGCATCGACAACATTAGCTTCTGCTTGAGCTAACTGAGCACGGGCAACTTCAATTTCGTCTGTGTCAGCACCATCTAAAAGATCATCGAGTTTCTTTTGAGCAGATATAACATTTTGTTTATACATTTCCATTTGGTTTTGACTTTCATTGAGCTCTTGTTGAGAAACAGCACCACTTTCAAAAAGTTTTTGATTTTGTTCAAATTGGACTCGAGCACTTTGATAATTTAGTTGAGCTTGTTCCAGTGACGTTTTTGCCTGAGTGATTTCTAATTCGGTGGCTCCCTCTAAAAGTTTTTTTAAAGTGGTCTGGGCAGTTAAAAGTTCAGTTTCAGCTTTTTTAAGGTTAACTTCATAATCGCTGACATCTAGTCTTACCAATTCTTGTCCTTTTTTAACAGAATCACCTTCTTCAACCAGAACAACTTCAACCTTGTAGCCATCTTCTTTTGATTTTACATTAACGGTTTCAAAAGGGGCCAAAGTACCCTCAGCTTCAATCGTTTCACGA
>JAAYUT010000602.1 GCA_012517485.1 Candidatus Atribacter fermentans | reverse complement strand
CGGCCATTCCTCCCCAAATCCCAAAGATTTGGGTCATACGACCGGAACCCCAGACCAGAATGGTATATCCTATATAGCTTCCAAAAGTAAAAAGATCGCCGTGGGCGAAATTAATGAGCTTCATAACTCCGTAAACCATTGAATAGCCTAAAGCCACTAACGCATAAAATGATCCAATTGTGAAACCGTTAATCAATTGTTCAAAGAATATTTCCACGGCGAACCCCCATTATTTAGAGCAAATGTTTATTTCAAATTAAGGTTTATAGAGCTGAAGTTTCCCTTCTTCATTGTATTCATACATGGCATAGGGAATATCTTTCCGATCACCGCGTTCGGTGAAAAGAATTTTCCCGGTAACCCCTTCGGCATTGGTCATTGATCGCATTGCATTGGCGATATCATCTGATTTGGTTGAATTGGCATTTTTTATAGCTTGAACTAAGGCAAACAAAGCATCGGCGGCATAAATTGGCCAAGGAGATGATGGGATATCTCCAAATTTTGTGCGATAGGCTTCAAGGAAAACTTTCGATATTGGGGTATCGATATCTTGAGGCATTGGCTCTTGAGTCATTAATGTTCCCTTGGCATACTCGATACCAGCAATCTTTACGAAGTCATCATTCGGAACAGCGTTGCTACCCACAAAGGGAATGGTGATCCCTGCTTCACGTCCTTGTCGGATAAGCAAACCAGCTTCGGGGTAGTAAGCAGTATAATACCAAACATCAGGTTGGGTTTCTCTCAATTTGGTTATTGCTGCACTGTAATCTTTTTCTTTGGGAGTTATCGCGTCATAATAAACCACTTCAGCTTTTCCTTCTTGAAGGAAAGGTTCTAAGTATTTCAAAGTTTCTTCAGCAACACCTTTTCCGTAAGTTTGGTTATCATGCATAATAGCGATACGTTTCCACCCCATCGTTTCAACTGCGAAATTCGCAAAAAATTGGCCTTGGGAATCATCACGCCCACAAGTTCGGAAGAAATATTTGCGATCTTTACTCATGGTTAATCTCACTGCAGTACAACCATAACCAACCGAAACCATTTTGTTACGTTCGTATAAATCAGCAGCTGGTTCAGTTACTGAAGATCCATAGCTTCCTATAACAGCAACGACCTTTTGAGAAATGAGTTTCTGTGCAGCTAAAGCACTGTCTTTCGGGTTGGAAGCGTCATCGGCAACGATTATTTCTACTGGTCGTCCATTAATGCCTCCTTCTTGATTAATGAGCTCGGCAGCAATTTCGACACATTGTTTTGCCATTTGACCTTCAATGGCATAATCACCGGTGATTGGTGCCTGAAGACCAATAACGACTGGCTCCTCTGCCCAGGATAAACTGCTTAACAGAAGAATTCCGACTGTAAATACTGTTAAAAATATCTTACTTCTTTTCACGTTACTACCCTCCTATTCTTGATGTTAAAAAATATCCTTTCTTTTTACCTTTACCTAACCGCTCAATTATAACAAAATATTGAGTATTTTTTTAAGTCTGTTTTATGGTTTGAAAGAAGATTTTTGTAAGATTTTTTTTATAGGCAAAAAAAGGATGGCGTAAGTTTTAAAAAGGACAACCTGTTACTTGCAAAAATTTAAAAAAAGGAATTAATAATTGGGTTGGGGTGTAACCAAGACATCAGGTATGCTTATTTTTAATTTTCCGCTTACCGACGGACTGATTTTTAAATTGATTTTCAAATCGAGTTCATCTTTCCAACGGGGTTTGATTTTTCCATGTTGCGGGTCAGGAAGGAAATAAACCTCATAGGAAAGAGTATATTCTCCAGAAATCGAGAGTGGGTCATCTTTGTTGAAGGATT
>JAAYUT010000601.1 GCA_012517485.1 Candidatus Atribacter fermentans | reverse complement strand
TCTGGATATTTTTCCTCAAAAGCTTTTTCTAAATTTGTAGCATATTCCGGTGTTAATCCATCGTACTCTGCCCACATAACACGAACCTTCGTTGCAGCTCCAGCCATTAAAGCCAATCCAAAAACTAAAACCATTGAAAGAAAAATGATCCATAATGACTTTCTCATACTTCATGCCTCCCTTAAATTTTTTCAACATAATTTTCTTTAAAAAAATTGTAAATTAAGTTATTTCACCTCCCTTAAAATACCAAAAACTATTCAATACCTTATAAATATTTTATTTAAAGATATATATAAAAAATAATAACCAATATTATTATACCCTCATATTCATAATACAATCAAGGTTATATGAAAGGTTTGCTAATAAAGCGTCGATGGAATAATGATAGGGTGGAATCATTTCAGCAATAAGGAAGTCATCATATCCAATTAATTTTAAACTCTCCATAACTGCTGGAAAATTCACATCACCCTCAAGGGGAAGGCAGAATCCATTGATATTTCCCACTGAAAGTTTAAAGTCTTTTAGATGAATGGTAACAATTCGTTTTCCAAGAATTTCAATCCACTGCTCTGGATATCCTGATATAAGAACGTTAGCAGTGTCAAAATGCACTCTTATCCATTGATTATTGAAATTATCGATAAAACTACGAAATTCTAAGGGGGAAAGAAATAACTTATTCCACACGTTTTCTAAACCTAAGATTACTTTGGCATCAGCGGCAAATTTTGCTATTTCTGAAATTGATAAACGTGCATTTTCATAAGCTTTTTCATAAGGAACTATTTCTGAAGAAGGGTCCCAGGGAACATTGACGTATCCAGGGATTAATAAAATTGATTTAGCTCCTAAGATTGAAGCGATTTCAATCAAGCGCTTCGCGGTGTCAATTGCTTTTTTTTGAATGTTTTTATTGGGAGATGCCAGATTGTATTTCCAGTGTAAACCAGATGCGATGCTTCGGATCTCTATATTTTTTTCCTCTGAAAGCGCTTTCCATTCTAACAATTTTTGCTCTTGGATGGTTAACGGGAAAATGCCTTCTTCATCGGGACACAACTCAACACCATCAAAACGGTGTTTTGCTGCAAAATGAATAATTTCCGGTATTGAAAAGTTTCCAGGAAATGCCCACTGATTAATTCCTTTTTTCATTATTTTAAATCCTCCTTATGAAATAATAATAATAAATATTTTGTACTGAAAATGTCATCCTGAGGCTTCGTTTTCAAAGCCGTGAGGATCTCATCTTTTATACATCTTTCTTTGTCATTTTCTTGAGATATACATTAAAAATATAAAAGCACCCTCCCCGCCTTAAAACGGCACCCCTCCAAGGAAGGGAATTGTTGAATTCGTTCCTCCATTGAGAGGGGTATTCAGGGGGGTGCCTTTCTCTTTTTTGTTTCATCATTTTTAAATTCATCCAATCTTTTCAGGATAGACCTTTATTCCACTTTCGTGACATGAAATGGGGATGAAAATTCCAATCTAAATCCATCATTTAGAAAAGCCCAACTATTCTTTGGTTTGACGATATGGTTATTTCATCCACATTCACCATCATGCTAATAAATTATGGGATGATTTGAATTTTCAGATGATCTGGATCATGATAAAAATCGTGTATTCCTTTTTCAAAATTTTCTAAGGGATATGTTGAAGAGATGAGATTTTTAACCTGTATTTTCCCGGAAGCAAGGAGATTGATTGAATATTGCATCGTTTTTTTTACAGCGTAGGAACCGATGATACGAATATCTCGACGAAAGATGTCATAAGGTTCAACCTTCATCATGTCACCAATAGGAGCAACTCCAAAGACTAAAAAGGTTCCATCAGACTCAACGAATTGTAATGCTCTCTCCATAACC
>JAAYUT010000097.1 GCA_012517485.1 Candidatus Atribacter fermentans | reverse complement strand
TTCACGTTCAAACCGTTTAATCTTTTCATCAAGAAACTGAGTGTTATCAGTACAGTATTGGTCAAGATGATGAAAGATCTCAGGAAATAATTTGGCAACCAAATCAAGGATTTGAGCTTCAACATGGTTCATTCCAACATCAGTTCGGTACTGAATTTTGTAGTCTTTCACTGCACCTTGTTTAAACTTCTCAAAAGTCTTTTCTACTTCAGTACTATAATCTATTTCGGATTCATATCGTCGTACCTTGACTCGGCTACCATCGATGTGAATACAATATTGAACTGTCGATAAATCATTGATGAGGGTTTTCGTCTCTTTATCAAGAGTCATAAAGGGCTCGGAATGTATATATTCAGATAGATAATCTCGAAAATCAAGGAAGCCACGGGACTGAAAGTGAAAAGATTGGAAGGCATCATTCAAAGCAGAAACTGCATCACAATAGATTGCAACTATTTTCAAAAACCATCCTTGTTTATTCTGCTTATAGTAAAGCTTTTCTATAAGTTCTTGGCCAACACGAATCGAGTGCATTTTTTGAGAGAAGGTTTTAATGCTTTCGAAGAGTACCTGATTTTCAAGATCTCTCATAATCTCTTGCCGATATTTGATCGCATCGACATCATGAAGATGAATATGGAAAAAAGGCTTTAAATTATATTCTTCCTGTCGAGTGACAGTAATGGTTTTAACCACTTGGTCGAGATTGAGGTCTGGGAAAAAATCAGGTTGTTCCTCTCTATCCCGGTTGAGACCATCTTCAAATTTTTGAAAAAGAATACTTTCGAATGCCATACGATGACATCTCCTGCCCCTATATCGAGTAGATGAGCTACGAGAACTGAATAATACCCCATCTTCATTTTTTAGGTCATTCTCTTAAAAAAATGTCTTTTTTGAACCAATAAAAAAAGCTGATAGCAACTACGTAATCTCGTAGAAGCTATCAGCTTTTACCAGCGTTTCGGATTTCTCAAGGGGAGCTTCATCCCATTTCAATAAAATTATATCACTTTGGCATAACTTATCAAGTTTTTAAGCCTTGTCTATTTTATCAAGTGTAGAACCATACAAATAAATGGTAACTGGTTCTTCTGTAACCAAACCCTCTTTGACAGATTGATCAATAATCGGTTTAATGGCGTCGATTTTTTCCTTTCGGTCAACCACCTCAATCATAATAGGAAGGTCTGTAGAAAGCTGAAGGATTGATGAAGTCTGAATTCGGCTGTTTTTCCCAAAACCGGCTATTCCTCGTGTAACTGTTGCTCCTGCCAAATCAGCTTTTTTAAAAGCTTCAAGGAGATAAAGATATAAAGGCTTTCCTCCATAACGATCGGTTTCACCAATAAAAATTCTCAGACATATTGCTTCTTCTTGTCGTTTCATGGTTATCTCCGCAGTAAAATTGCCATTTCTTTCCCAAGAAAGACGGCAAAGATAGTGCCAATGACATTCCCAAGCACATTGACTGTGAGGTGAATATAATCATGACCCTCCAGCATACGAAAAGATTCATACTCAAAAGTAGACATGGTGGTAAATGCTCCCAACAAGCCAACGGTAAGAAAGAGACGAACATCACGACTGATGATACCACCATACTCGGAAAGATACATGATAAAACTCAGAAAAAAGCTTCCAACAAAATTCACTAACATGGTACCCATGGGAAAAGTTGGGAAAAAATGCTGGATCCATCCCCCCACGAGGTACCGAGCAATCGCTCCAAAGACTCCCCCTACGCCGACCAAGAAGAGCTCTTTCACGGTTCATTCCTCCATTAGAACAACGATTATTTACTCGATCAATTATTTAATCATTGGGTAAACAGGGCTGAATTGACATTAAAACTTCCTTATAAATAGAAGTCATCAGCTTTTTTTGCAGTTTAGGGCGAGCCAAGGCGGACTTCATCGCCTTACGATGTGGAATTTTAGCATAATAATCTAAAAAAATGAAGTGTTTGAATTTTTTAACCAAACCTGACACCAAAGCCGTCATCCTGAGGCTTCGTTTTCCGAAGCCGTGAGGATCTCATCTTTTTCTCCTCCTCTCCCCCTCAGCCTTTTCAATTTTCCTCCTCAATTTCCTCAAGGCTCGGTCTCGGTAAGTTCTGACACTGCTCCGGGAGAGATTGAGCTTTATGGCAGTTTCTCGTTCGGAAATCTGATCGTAGAAAAGGCAGAAGATAACTTCTTGTTCTCGTTCGGTCAGAACCTGCAAGGGGAGATGAATATCCAGTCTTTGCATTTTTTCTGGAAGTACTAAACGTTCCAATTCTTCGGGATTGAAAGGACGGCTTTTCTCCCAGGGATTGGCTCGATAGATCCCCAGGCCTTCTTGAGAAAGGATTTTCTGATAGTATTTTTCTAATTCAATCGTTGCTTCATCCACCATCGCTCAAGATCACTCAGATAGTATGAATTCATTCCCGATAATCGTATTTATTCATTTTTTCTCACGTCTCACATTAAATACTCCCCTTAGAATGACCATTAAAAAAAGCCGTCATCCTGAGCGGTGCTTTCACGAGTGAGGATCTCAGCTTTTTCTCCCCCTCGCCCCCTCGCCCCCTCGGCGTCTTTTGCCAATACTCCCCCTCGCCCCCTCGGCCTTATTCCATTTTCCAGGCCTCAAAAGCATTGATCTTCGTGGTATATTGTTTTTTTCCGTCCTTCTCAAAGCCATCCCAGTCGAGTTCTCCTTCGACTAAGATTTCATCTCCTACTTTCCACTGATCGACCTTTTCGACCAAGACACTGGCCGTGTTTCCGGTGATTTTGACCGGAATGAAGACGTTCCCAGTCCGGGTTTCTCCTTTCAAGAAGAGGCTGATAACGGGAATCTTGGTGTCATCGATGTTCCGGAAGATCCGGGGGTTCTTGACCAGCATC
>JAAYUT010000600.1 GCA_012517485.1 Candidatus Atribacter fermentans | reverse complement strand
TTAGAAGCCAAATCAATCAAATGAGTTTTCTCTAAAATAGAAATAGTGATGTTATGGTCTTCTAAAGAATAATCGGAAAAATGTGCTTTATAGGGATACCGTCCCATGAGAACGGCTTCGTAAACGGTAAAGGGGAAATGAACAGTATAATTTTGAGGTACAAAAGATACTAATCGAGCAATAGATGACCGTTTCAAAGAATTGAGATTGATGTTGTTTAACATTATTGAACCTGAAACCGGTTTTAACAATCCATTTAAAATTCGAAGAAAGGTAGTTTTTCCGCTTCCATTTATCCCCAAAAGAACATAGGAGTATCCTCTTTCTAATGTGAGATGAAGATTTTTAATGATTGGTTTTTGAGGAAAATAGGAAAAAGTTAAGTTCTCTACAATGTAGCTCATTGGTGTTTTTTCCCTTCAGATTTTATTAGTAGAAAACAAAAAAAGGGTCCCCCCAATAATGTGGTTATAACTCCAACCGGTATTTCGAGCTGAAGAAATGCACGGACGATATTATCGGCTAACAAGAGCAAAAGAGCTCCTCCAATAATTGAAATCGGCAACAGTAAACGATGATCTGGACTAATTAAAATTCGAAATAAATGAGGTACAATTAAACCGACGAAGCCGATTACTCCTCCAACCGATACTGCTGCAGCAATTGCTAATGAAGAAATAATGAGCGTAAATACTCTCATTAAAAATGTATTTAAACCTAATTGAAGAGCTTGATCGTCTCCAAGACAAAGAATGTTCAATGCATCACTTATAAAACTAAACATTACAAATAAAACAACACTAAAAGGGGTAAGAAGAATGATATCCTTCCAGGTTACTCCCACTAAGCTTCCCATGAGCCAAAAAAGAATACTACTGACCTCCTCATTAAAAAGATATTTCAGGAAACTAACACCAGCAGAAAAAATGGAACTGACAATTACACCCGATAGGATGAGTCGGGTAGGATGAAGTATTTTATGAGGTCCACCTAACAGGATAACTACCATCAGTGAGACTATACTCCAAAGAAATGCTGAAAAAACTGGATTTTGAAAACCTAAATAAAGAGCGAGTGAACCTCCAAAAGCTGCTCCTGAGGAGATACCAAGAGTATAAGGGCTAGCCAATGGATTTAAAAGGATAGCTTGGAATAATATCCCACAACCAGCGAGGATTCCGCCAATCATCATACTTCCCAAGATTCGGGGAAGACGTATATTAAATACTACATCATGCCATAACTGATTTTCATTGGTTTGTTTGAACATAATTTTTAGGACATCGAGGAAAGGAATATGAATAAACCCAGAGCCACAAAAGTAAAAAAATAATACAACTAAGCAACTGAGAAGGGCGAAAGTTAAAATACGTGCCCTTTTTTTCCTTTTAAAGAATACCAGAGAACGTTCAGGAATAGCTGACCATTCTCTGGTGAATCCAAAATGAGTCGTCATTCCTTTGTAAGGAGATCTCGAATATGATCGATCCAGATTTGAACAAATTTTTCGTTTTCACCCAAACCAGTGAGAGTGGTTTGAACCTCATATCCCGATTTTTTAAGAACAGTCTTCCAAGAATCCGCCTCATCACCGGCAATATCGTTGCGAGCATGGTCTCCAGCGACTAACATAAATGTTTTGAGAGTTACTCGTTGGGCACCGACATTTTTCAACTGAAGAAGAACGTCTTCCATACCAGGGTATCCTTCAACTGTTCCAACAAATACCTTCGGTCCATAATGTTTCTGTAGGATATTTTGAAGTTGGGAATAACAACTGTTGGCAGGATGCTCCGTTCCATGACCGACTAAAACTAATACATCTCCTTCTTTTGAGGTATATTGCTTCATATCTTCTTCTAAAGCATCAACAGCTTTTTCATAATCAGCTTCAGTAGTTAACAAAGGACTTCCAATGACGATCCGAGAAAAAATTGGTTGGGAATGAGGGTCTTTCATCACCGCAAAAGCGTTGGTGATTGAAAGAATTTCGTGGAATTCACTTCCTGACAGGATCTGAAGAGGCTGAACTATAATGGAAGTATAGCCTTCATCAGCCAGCTTTGCCAGAGCTGAAGTAGGGCTATCGATAATAATTCCATCCCGGTCTTTTAGAATTTTTCGGATAGTTCTTGATCCGTAGCTCAAAACCACGGTGTGTTCGGGAAAAGCTTTTTGGGCAGCTTTCACAACGTTTTCAATGGAAACAGCAGCTTCATGGTAGGATGTTCCGAAAGCAGCGATTAATATTGCTGATTTTTCTTGTTGCTCGGCTGCATAAACTTGAAAACTGGTTAAAAACAATACCATAACAAAAAGTAAAAAAATAATATTTTTACAACTCATTTCTTTAACCTCCCTTGTGAATTTAAAAATACCTTTTTTATTCACCCGGGGATCAAGCAAAAAAATAAATCGCCTTTTGTCTCTCGCAAAAGCCGAATTTCACTGATTCCTCGGGTTGGTATCCTGACTTGAAGGCTTAACCTACTTGGTTCACCTTCCCAGCTTTATTAGCCAGTGGTTTTTCTGAACCTTTCGTTCCTTCTCACAGTGGCGGGACCGTACCGGATTTACACCGGTTTCCCAGTCTCCCGCGGAAAATCACTATTCAATTGTTTAACAAAAAAAGTATAATTGATACTTTAATATTTTGCAATGAAAAATTTATAAATACCAATGTTTGAGGTTTTTATTTCTTTAATAGTATCAATGAAAAGTAATTAAATTGTTGTTTTGCTGATTCTTGATTAAGATCCTGGATAATTTCTTGATCTGTTCCTATCTCACAACAGATCTTTCGAATTAGAAACTCACGAGTTAACAATTCAAATTCAGCTAAGTTTGATATTTGATTGATTTTGTATATAACCACCGTATCACTTAAATATAAAAATGAAGACATCATTGCATAATTTATTTCACCGGTGGTAACTGAAAAAGTTTGGTTTTTACCCACTGCTGGAATTTGAAGGCGTGATAGGGCTAGTTGGTAAGCACTTAAACCTGGAATTATTTCAATTTTAATTTCAGGGAATCGTTCTTGCAAAAATTGATGAATCTGAAAATAACTAGAATATAAAAAAGGGTCACCA
>JAAYUT010000599.1 GCA_012517485.1 Candidatus Atribacter fermentans | reverse complement strand
CGGGAGGAGGGTGCCTTTAGTTTTTTGATGGTTATCTTGAGAAAAGGATAAAGATGTATAAAGATGAGATCTTCACGCCCTCAAAAAGCGAAGCCTCAGGATGACACTGGTAGCGTTAGATGATGCCTTCAAAACTTCAAAAAACGAAACCTGGAACATCATTTTCACTACTATTTTCTATTCGGATTACGGTTCACCTTTCACGGTTCACGGTACTTTCGGGAAAGAAGAGTTGAACTGACGGATGGATTGTTAAATCAATTTAAATTTTATAAAATGAGATGAATAAAGTAGAGAGGTTTTTTAGTATGGCGAGAACAACGGTTGAAAAAAGAGTAACTGATTTAGAAAATGCATTAATGCAAATGGTCTATCAGTCGAGGCAGACGGATATTCGCTTTGCTGCGTTTGTTGACGAAATGGCTGTATTTAAGAACGAAATGAAGGTCTTCAAAGATGAGATGACTGATTTTAAAAACGAAATGAAGGTCTTCAAAGATGAGATGACTGATTTCAAAAACGAAATGAATGTCTTCAAAGATGAGATGGTGACCTTTAAAAATGAGACGAAGGTTTATATGGAGCGATTGGATAGTATTACAGCTGATATGAACCGAAAATGGGGAGAATTAGCGAATAAAATGGGTACTATCGCTGAAGATATCGTTGCGCCTGGCTTCCCTTTTCTTATTGAAAAAACTTTTAATTTTTCTGTAGAAGATATTGGCGTCCGAAGGAGAATAAAAGACCAAGAAGGTAATTCCTGGGAATTTGATGTAATAGCCCGAGCAGGTGAATATCTTTTTATAATTGATGTGAAAAGCTCCTATAACAAAATTGAATATATTCATTATTTCTACGAGGTTCTTCTTCCGAAAGCCAAAGAACTTCTTCCAGAGTTTAAAATTCGGGAATACCGACTTGTCGGTTGCATTGCTTCTTTCCGCCTTGACGATTCGATTATTTGTAAGGCTTCTGAAATGGGAATTCTGGCTATATCCTTAGGTGGGAGCTACCTAAACTTTCTTAATTTTGAAGATGTCAAAAGAAAACTTTAATTTTAAATCAATATTTTTGGAACTTTTTAGAAAACCAATAAAAGGTATTCTCAAAAAAAGGCACATCCCCCCTCAATGGGAGAATTATGAAGGTGATATTATTGCGATTCCAGATAGGAATATTTTAGATAGGATTGTTTCATGATAATAAAAAGAATATTGGATATGATATTTGGAGCTTTAGGACTTATCCTCACCTCGCCACTCTGGTTGTATGTCATCATTCGGATTAAAAGCGAAGATCACGGTCCAGTTTTTTTTATTCAAGAACGAGTTGGGAAAGATGGCAAAATATTTCGAATGTATAAGTTTCGGTCAATGGTGGTTGGGGCTGAGAAGAAAGGATTAGGAGTTTTTGTAAGGACAGATGATGAAAGAATAACGAAAATTGGGAAATTGATTCGAAAAACCAGTATTGATGAGTTACCCCAATTCATTAATGTTTTAAAAGGAGAAATGAGTATTGTTGGACCACGTCCGACGCTTGAATACCAAGT
>JAAYUT010000598.1 GCA_012517485.1 Candidatus Atribacter fermentans | reverse complement strand
CGCCCCCTTTTAATTATTATTATCTCATATGAATAACCAAGATATTGCTCAAACTTTTGCTATTTTACAGGAAAGTAAAAAACAATGGCAAGATTCAACTTTGGAAAGTCTTGAAAAAAATCCATTTTTTATCTTAGTAGGATGTATTTTAAGTCTCCGAACTAAAGACCTAATGACCCGTCAAGTTGCTCAACATTTTTTTAAAAAAATTCAGAACCCACAACAACTCCTCAGCTATTCTGAGGAGGAAATTGCTCGATTCATCTATCACGTTGGTTTCTATCGACGGAAGGCAAAAAGCTTAATTGATATTTCAAAGATTCTCATTAAAAAATATCACAGTCAAGTGCCTTCTACTTTGGAAGAATTATTGGAACTTCCTGGGGTTGGACGGAAAACTGCCAATTTAGTTCTAAGTGTTGGTTTTGGGAAACCCGGTATTTGTGTCGATACTCATGTACATCGAATTGTGAATCGATGGGGTTACGTGAAGACGAAAACACCTGAACAGACTGAAATGGCCCTTCGTAGCAAGCTTCCTCAAGAATTCTGGATACCTATCAATTCATTATTGGTCTTATTCGGACAAAATATTTGTCTCCCACGGCGACCTCATTGTGAGAAATGCCCAGTTGAAAATTTTTGTGATCAAGTTGGAGTAGAAAAAAAAGAGGCTTAAATTCAATGAATATTTATATTATCCATATTATCGTTATCATTCTGATTCAGATCTTGTTCTATCTATTTTTTTTCCGGAAAAAACCGATATCGTTTCAAAACTGGATTTCAATTTATCTCTTCCCTTTTCTATTGGTGATAATTATTCCTTATCATCAGATTGAACGATTCCTTCTGAATAGAATCGCAGGATTCCTTCCAGTTTTATCAATGCAAACTCTCATAGTTTTTTTTGAACTCATCATATTATCTTCTGGATTGATTTTTGTAATAAAAATAACCAAAAAAAGTGGAATCGAGCTTTTCAGATACTTTTTATTGATTGGAGTTGGTTTCGGTTGTGGTCGCTTTTTCCGAAATGTGATTTTAGTTTGGTATCATCCGCTCAGCTCCTTTTTTGGATATAGTCAGTTTTCTAATTTTATTACTGGGTTTTTTATAGCACAGGAAATCCTTCACATTCTCATATTTATTATTAGTAGTGGCTTTTTAGGAATTGGTTTTATGAGATTGATCAAGAATCAAAAATCTATTGGTATCATGTCAATTATTTTTGCTTTTGGAATTTTAGAAATTGACGCTTTAGTTCGAGTGCTTTTTCAATATGTACCATCTTTTGCCTTCTTTGCATCTGTTTATGTGATTAGCTTATTACCTCTTCTCTTTATTTTAGGAGGCGTATTCTTATGGATCTCTTATCATCGTCAAGAGAAAAAAGAATTAGAGATAAAAAAAGAAAGTTCAGATATCATTTCGAATTCATCTGGATCATAATTTTTATATTTTTATTCAAACCAACTACGTGGGCAACTGAAATCCTAAAATACTCTATTGTTTCAAGAAATATGGTTTTGGGTGAGATGATTTATG
>JAAYUT010000597.1 GCA_012517485.1 Candidatus Atribacter fermentans | reverse complement strand
TGATAAAGGAACGTACGTTTCAATAAAACGAACCCAGAACAAATGAATAGCAAACATAATAACGATACTTAAAAATATACGATCCCATAAGTTGGTTTTAAAAGGAAATATTCTCATATTTTCCACCTAATCCTTGACCGCCCCAAAAGTAAGACCGGCTACAATATGCCGTTGAGCTATCCCTATAAATATCACTGCAGGAATCAAACATACCATCGAAACTGCTGCCATTTCTCCCCAGTTAGTCCCGATAACCGTAACAAAAGAAGCTAAACCAGTTGTAATCGTCCGAGCGTTAACACTGGTAAGAATAGAAGCAAACAAATACTCATTCCAGGCAAATATCCAGGTCAAGATTGCAGTTGTCATGATTCCCGGGCGAGCCAGAGGGAGGATCACCCGCGTTAACACCCCCCAAAACGAACAGCCATCGATATAAGCCGCCTCGTCCATTTCTCGGGGTATTGCATCCATCATACCCTTTAGGAGCCAAATAGCAAAGGGAAGATTAAAAATACAATAAAGAAGAATTATACCAAATCTGGTGTCTCGGAGTCCCATACGGGTGAACATGAGAAAAAAAGGAACGATGAATACCGCCGGTGGTGCCATACGGTTAGTGATCGTCCAAAAGAAAAGGTTGCTTGATCCCGGAACCCGAAACCGTGAAAATGCATAGGTTGCTAACACTGCAAACGAAATCACCAAGAGTGTATTTCCACTCGCGATAATGAGAGAGTTTAAAAGATATCGACCGAAAATATCATGAAGGAACGGTCGGGAATAGTTTTCAGCATAAAAGCTGGTTTGAATGAGTTTTGGCCCAGCAAAGATTTCTACTTTGGTTCGAGCCGAAACCACAAACAACCAATAGATTGGAAAAAGGGTCGCTATCGCAATTAGAATGGAAACTAAATAAATAAAAAGAAGTCTGGTGGTTTTTCTTATACTCGCTTTCATTTAGCCACTCTCCTGGGAAACATTGATAAAGGTTAAAAGGAGCCAGCAAATGACAATGGTCAAATAAAGCAAAAAAAGTGACATTGCGGAACTGTATCCATAATTCATCGATTGAAGTACTTCACGGACCACATGGATGCTGACATATCGAGTTGCCGTTCCCGGACCACCACTTGTGAGCATCCATACTTCATCAAAAACACGAAATGTATCCATCACCCGGATAAAAAGAGTGGTTAATAATATTGGCTTCAATAAAGGAAGAGTAATATAACGAAGTATTTGGGACTTATTCGCACCATCCACCAATGCAGCTTCAAAAGGTTGCCTTGGGAGAGATGACAATCCAGCCATAAAGGTCAATGTAACAAATGGTGTCCAGTGCCAAACATCCATTAAAATGGTAGCGATATAAGCCTGAGTCCCATTGTTTCCAACATTAAAATCAATACCAATGTTTCTCAAATAAACTGCCAGAGGTCCAAAATCAGGATTGGTCATGAGGACCCAAATGGCTCCAATGCTAATCGGAGCCATCGCCAAGGGAAGTGTCATAATGGTTCGAAAAACTCCCTTCCCTTTATACTCATAGGTTAGAAGATTAGCAAAAGCGAGTCCCAAAGGAAGTTCAATAGCAACACAAAGAATCACGTAGGATAATCCTAATCGTAACGATTTTAAAAAATCAGGATCAAACATGAGTTTCCGGAAATTATTAAAACCGGTATAGACCATTCCAACCTTGGAAAAAACGTTATATTTGAAAACACTGAGATAAAGGATATAGATAACAGGTATGACACCGATAAAAATCATTAAAATGAGTGTGGGGGTCAAAAGCCCCCACACCTGTTTCCGGTTTCCTTTCACAGGTTCCTCCGGTATCAGTAGCCCAATTCTTCCATCAATGCATCGACTTCTTTAGCTAAATTATCGAGAGCATCTTCCGGTGATACTTCACCAGCGACAGCTTTCGCTACCCATTTGAGGTAGAGGTCATTTAACGGCCGATGCATTGGAAGAGGCGGTGCACCTCTAAAGAGAGGACCTTCATCCTTCAGGAAGGTGAAGTAATTGCCCATTTTTGGATCCAGTTCCTTGACGATTGGATCATCAAAGGTTGATTTTCTTACGACTCTGGTTCCAAGTTTGGCGAATTCACCCTGCCACTCTTTGCGGGCGACCCATTGTGCAAACAACCAGGCTGCTTCTTTATTTTTTGAGCTATGTGGTATACCCAGTGCGCCACCATCATAGTAACCGATATAGCCTTTCCCTGATTTGGCATCTTCCATAGCTTGAGGAACGACCGGTGGCAATGCAACTCCGATCTTCCCGGCTACTTCGGATTTGGTGGGATCAGACCACCAACCAAGGTTTTCGAGATAAATAATTCCTTGAGCTATTTTCCCCGCACCAAAAGTTGCAGCGGTTTCATCCCAAGTATAGGTTTTAACTCCAGGGGGCGCCCACTGCAACATATCGACATACCACTTTAAAGCGGCTTTGGCTTCGTCACTATCTACCATTCCACCGTTTGCCTTGGTTGCCCTCATTTTTTCAAGATTAATACCCCAGTTGTAAATTCCCATCGCCGGCCAAATGGTTTCACAGATTTCATAAGCAACACAGGGATGAGTCTTCGCTTGGGCAATATGGCCGTAGATTTCAATGCCCTTCTCTTTACCATATTCGGTAAAGAATTTTGCAATATTGGTATAGTCTTCCCAAGTAGTCGGAACAGCTAAATCCTTGTTGTATTTTGCTTTATAAGCTGCTTGGATTTCGGGATCACCAAAAAGGTCGGTACGATAAACATAGGACTTCAAAAATGCTTCAAATGGAACTCCAAACAAATCTCCTTTGGAATCTTTAAAATTATCGATAAAACTAGTGAAATCAGGAAGATCAAAATCTGGATTAGTTATTGCAGTGTTATTTACAAAAGGAGTAAGATCAGTTAACCAATTTTGAGCGAGATATGCGTAAATGATATCTTGTTCAACATAGACAAAATCATAAATACCTGAGCCAGTTTGCATATCTTGGATAGTTTTGTTATACATTTCATCCCAGGATGTCACTTCAAATTCTACATTGATTCCGGTTAATTCCTCAAATTGAGGTCCAGCTACTTCCATCATCGCTTTGGATGGTGGTGTACTTTCAGAAATACCCTTGATTGTCACTCCTTTATAAGGCTCAGCTGCTTTTTTCCACCAATCGGGATTCGTAACCATAGTTTCAGCAAAAGCCGTGGTGAAAAGAGTTAACACGAACAAGCTAACGAATAATACTAATGCTTTTTTCAATGAAATTCCCTCCTATCAAAATATTTCTTGATAACGTTTGCACAACATTAAGAAAACAAACTTCTTTTCATTTACTGGAAAGAATCACCTCCCTTAATTCACCAAATAGTATATCCTCCGTCCATCACCACTACACTTCCGGTGACAAACGATGAAGCGTTTGAAGCCAAGAACACGCAGGGTCCCTTCATTTCTTCTGGTTTTCCAAAACGACCGAATGGAACTAACTTGGTCCAGGTTTCAGCATATTCGGGATACTGAAGGAGAAGATCAGCAACTAATTGAGTCTTCATGTACCCTGGCGCGATAGAATTTACCCTTATTCCATAAGGTGCCCATTCTGACGCCAAAGACTTGGTCAGCATGATCACTCCACCTTTAGAAGTATTGTAGTGGGATTGGCATTGAGGAGTATTTACGATAAGACCAGACATGGATGAGATGGTAATGATGCTCCCTTTCTTTCTCTCAATCATTTTTCTGCCAACTGATTGACAGCAAAAAAATGTTCCATTCAAATTAATATCCATAATCCGCTTCCAATCGGATTCGGACATTTCTATTGCTGGAACCCATTGGCCCACACCGGCTGAAGTAACTAAGATATCGATTTTCTGAAAATTTTTGATGACTTCATCCACCATGTTATCAACTAATGGTTTTTGAGTCACATCGACCTGAACTGCCATGGTTTTAACGCCATATTCTTCCAAAGATTGAGCAACTTTTTTGGCATTATCTAAATTTAAATCAGCTATAGCAACATGAGCACCAGCTTCAGCTAAACCAACCGCCATTTGTTCACCTAAACCCTGAGCGCCACCGGTAACAATAGCAACTTCATCTTTTAAGCTAAAAAGCGATGGTACAGTCACAAATGAATCCCCCTTGTGTGATTGAGTTCTATTTTAGTTGTTCAAAAACTGAAGGCTTGGTCGGGGAGAGCGGATTTGAACCGCCGACCACTCGCACCCCAAGCGAGTGCGCTCCCATGCTGCGCTACTCCCCGAAAGCTATGACCCCTCTGTTGGCTATGTTATATCAAACCAGCATCCCTGTCAACAGAAAGAATTGAATCATTTTAAAACCTTAAAAACTTTTTTTATTCTTTTCAAAGGGTGTTAGAAGTTTTCGGTTTGAAGAAGATCATTAAGAAATTTTTGAGGAAGTCCAGAATTTGGATAGATCCTTTTTAGGGGTTCCAAATCATATTCGCACCTCATAAACTCAATCTTGGGTGTCTGGTTCTCCTCAATATTGAGGAGAACCCAACCGGCTCTCCAGTCTCCATCTTTGGGGCGCCCTACGCTTCCATCATTGATAAACCATATCTTTTCCACCTTTCGTGAAAAAGGACGATGGGTGTGACCGCAGACTAAGAGGTTTGCCGATTCTTTCGACATCACATGAAGTAGGTTTTCATCGGGTCGATCGGGGAAAAGGTATTCATTGATTCGGCGCGGGCTGCCATGTACAAAAAGCAATTGGTAAGATCCATAAGTGAATTGATATCGAGGAAGAAGATTTCTTAAGTACCTTTTATTCTCCGAGGTAGTCATTTTTTTTGTCCATTCAAATGAAATTGCTCCTAATGCTTTTTCTTCATCGGTCCTATATGCACATCCACAATCATTTAAATCATTTCCCACACCTTGATCATAGTTCCCCATAATAACTGGGATATTGAGTGAGCGGATGATTGAAATAACTTCGTTTGGGAAAGGTGCGTATCCTACTAAATCACCTAAACAGATCATTTCATCTGGTTGATAATTTTCAATGTCTTGCATTACAGCTTGCAGCGCTGAGAGATTGGAATGGATATCGGAAAAAACTGCAATTTTCATACTGTCCTCCTTGGCATTAAAAAACAAACTATGGAAAAATTAAAGAGAAATGCTATCACTTCTGTGTTTCCCTGTTAATTAAGAAGTGACAGTTATAAATTGGCTCATTTTTATAAAATCTCGTTAATATATTGTTCCAGCTCGCTTTCGGTAAGAAAGAGATTGAGCGATTTGATGTGTGATTTTCCCTGACGGTTGATAAAAACACGATGAGGGACATTCCTAACCTCATAGAGATCCGACACGGTTTCATTTTCATCATCC
>JAAYUT010000011.1 GCA_012517485.1 Candidatus Atribacter fermentans | reverse complement strand
TCAGGTATTGATTCTTGAATTTCTGGGAAATTGGGATACTTTGAGAAGATAAAAGATGAGATCCTCACACCCTCAAAATTCGAGGGCTTAGGATGAGGCCTTCGATAACAGATGAAATTGGCAGGTTGCATATTCCACCCCAAAAAGTGGTAGCCAATGAGGAAACAAACAGCAATAAACTCCTGATAAGGGGATATGTACTACTTTATGAAGAATTGAAATAGAAAGTATTCTTAAAGTTACTTAATTTCTTTTCCAGTCGTGATTATTTCTTTTGCCAAAGGATTGGATAAATTGAATTCTTCAGTTTTGAATGGATGAGGTTCAATGCGATAATCAATTTTCCGCCTCAATTTCATGAGTAACATAGTATCTTCGATTGGATCACCACTAAAATTATCTGCGACAACGGCAACATCGATATCACTCTCTGTTGAATGAGTCCCCTTAGCATACGAGCCATAGAGATAAATATGTCGAACCTTTATTTTTTCTTTAATTAATTTCCCAAAAGCTTTTACAATTTTTTCTATTTTTTCACTATCATTGATAGAAGCCATACCCTAACCTCATTGATTTTTTTTAGAATCTCCGTGGTAAAGTCATAATCACATTTCCTATAAAAAATAAACTCATAATCTGGATATCGAACCTTGATATTGAATGTTGTAAGGAGATCAAGTGTATCTTTTTGATCCTCAGTTGTCGCAATACCAGCTTTTTCGGTTAGCCTCACCAAATCGTGAGTTCTTGGTGGATACTCATTGATATTATTTACATAGATAGCTTTAATCAGTTTTTCGATGACGAGATGACCAATGAATAGACTCTAATGATAATCCTTGCTTTGATACAAGTTTAGCATGGTTTGATAATCACGATTGGCTGATTCAACCCAATATGATATAAGAGCATTTTTATCCATAATTTAGACCAGATTGTCTTCAACATTGGATTAAATTATAGCATAAGAGAAATTAAGAAAGAA
Source organism: Candidatus Atribacter fermentans (assembly GCA_012517485.1). Classification (GTDB taxonomy): domain Bacteria; phylum Atribacterota; class Atribacteria; order Atribacterales; family Atribacteraceae; genus Atribacter; species Atribacter fermentans. Next base: position 519 of record JAAYUT010000011.1, on the reverse strand, counting down.
AACTTGGGGTCGATCATGATAACAATTTCTTGGATCAGGTCTTGATTATTGAATTTTTTTTAGCTCATTAATCTATTGGGTAAAAACAGCCAGGCTTTTTTTCACAAATTGAACACATATGGCTTACTCTTTTGGTTCTTTTCGATAAGTTATGGTGCCTGTCACCTAAATTATTAAGTTATTCTGAAATCTTCCAAACTTAAATGCCAATTCGTGAGATTTTGCTTAAACAATGGAGTCCAGACTGATCTGGCAAGGTAGTGAACATCCTTACGTTGTTTACTTCCTTGCAAATATATATGGGTCGGCAGAGCAATGCTGGGGCCAGGTCTTGATTCTTGAATTTAAGTTAGATTGAAAAGATGGAAAATCGGATGCGACTGTGATAATGGGATATTTTGGAAAAAGATAAAAAGATGAGATCCTCACGGCTTCGTTTTATCACCTTTTAGGATTAATTATTGAATGTGTAACAGGGAAACCATTTCATGAACTACTAAAAGAATATATTTTAAACCT
>JAAYUT010000596.1 GCA_012517485.1 Candidatus Atribacter fermentans | reverse complement strand
AATTTATCGAAAAGTTCCCTTGCAATCATATTCATGGAGTATATGGTGATTATGTTGAAGAGCTCAAAATGGTTTGTGAATTTCTTGGTATTCGATGGGAAATCATTTAGGTTAAATCTATAAAAAAAAGAGCGGGCACAACAAAAATCCCGCTCTTTTTTTTAAAAAGATTGGTGCAAAATTTATAATTCAGGTCCAAAGTGTTTTAACATGACCAACATGGTATTTTCACTTTGATTGGTGATGGTTATTCCTTCTCGAGCTGCCTTTTGAGTGACAAACAATTCATCGCTCGTCATTTCTCCAAATCGAATTAAACTTGGAGTATCGATAGATAGCGGTCCAAACTGACCATAGCCCTCTATAGTAATTAATCCGTAAGCTTCCTTATCTTTGATTGTAACTGTTCTCCCCGGAAACACTCTCAATTCTTTTGCGGAAAAATTACTGGATTTATAAGAAATCCAGTATTCCTCATAACCTTCCGATCTCATTTCTGCTAAGGGTTTAACTGGTTTTGGTTCAGCAAATCGGTTTTGATAAAAATTTGGATCAACATTTAAATCCCAGTCTATCAAGTTAATGATATAATCAAGATCGTTTTTATGCTCTTCAGGAACATTTTTTACCAGTAATTCCCAAGGTGTTGGAACATCCCATACCAGTGATTGGAACATGGCAAAAACATCCGAACTTCTCTGAGGTTCATACGTTAACAACGACCCAGGCGCATGAAGAACACCGGGAGGGACGTCCCATCCAGTTCCAGGTTTAAGTTTATATGCTCGAGACAAATACAATATCCCATTATCACCTTTATTCCAATTTTCTAAACATTTTTTTACATCATCTTTGGTTGTACCAGGATGAAGACCAAAAAAAGTATAAGGGAACCAGCCACCATGGTTATTCAACTGGGCTGGAAAATAATATGACTCTGGTTTTCCCATCGCCCCTACATAAGCGGCTGCCTCATCATTGTGATGAAGATGATGAGGCAGAGGTTCCATATTATCAAAAAACTTACTAAACATCAGCCAGCCACCATATTTCTTCATAACATCTGATCCTAAGATATCAACACCTAAGATATCAATCGCTTCTTTCAGAAGAACTTTTTCTTCTTTATTTCCATCTTTAAAATAAATATAACTTAAACCTTCATCTGGAAGCGTTTCTGGTCCATTATCGGCTTTGGTCGTCGAAGCAAACCAACGTTCGTCAATACCGCCCCGATGAGCTCCAAAAGCATAGTAATCATCAGGGTGAAGTTTTAAGCGCTTACCAGGGATACAAAATGAGCGTGGAACCCAATTGGGAAATAATCGAAGGATTCCTTTCCCTTTCTCTAAAGCTCTTTCTACAACTTGTGATGAATTCGTCATAATACTCCCTCTTTTCTATGGTTTCTTTTTTTATTGTCATCCAAAAAATTTACCATAAGATCACGCCCTTAATCCATGGGGATAATCATTTTCTTCGAATTTAAATTTCGATTACTAATCGCAGATGAGCTATGGCTATTTGAACGGACGAGTAGACTCACGGATGATTAAGCTTGGTTCTAAAACAATCCGATTGAGAGTCATTTCTTTCTTGTGTATATGATTCAAGATAACTTGAACTGCTCTTTGACACATTTCTTGAAATGGTTGGGTGATAGTAGTAAGTGATGGAGTAACCATTTCCGAAGAACTAATATTATCCATTCCAATTAAAGAAATATCTTCGGGTACACGGATGTGATTTTTATTGAGCTCTTTCAAGGCTCCAATAGCCATCATATCATTTTGTGCCCAAATTGCCGTTACTTTAATACCATCATTTAAAAATTTCTGAATGGCATGGATCCCCGATTCAAATTTGAAGTCTCCTTCATAAATAAAATCTGAGGGCAATAGAATCCCATTTTCAGAAAGAATTGTTTTAAACCCTTTTAATCGCTCTCGACAAAGAGCAATATTTAATGGACCGGTGATACAGGCAATTTTTTTATGATTCAAGCTGATTAAATGAGAACCGGCTAAAATTCCAGCCTGGTTATTATTCAGAACAATACTTGGAATATCTTCCTTTTCTAAAAAACGATCAACAACCACGACTGGAATATTGGTTTTCTCAAGAATATTAAAAACCCGGCTCTCATCAGAAACTCGAGAAAAAATAATTCCATCGACATTTCTTCGAATCAGGCTATCAATAAATCGTTCTTCTTTTTCTGGATCTCCTTGAGTGTTTCCTAAAATTAAATCGAACCCATGATCTACAATTTGTTCCTCAACATAATGAATAAAATTGACAAAAGTCTGATGGATGATTTCTGGAACAACCAAACCAATAATACCTCCACTCCGCATACGCAGACCCTTGGCAAGAAGGTTTGGTTTGTAGTGGAGTTT
>JAAYUT010000595.1 GCA_012517485.1 Candidatus Atribacter fermentans | reverse complement strand
GTCATGATCCGACCCAAAAACGAAGCCGATATTGCTTCAGTTTTAGCCAATTTTAAAGCAACCTTAGCCCAAAAGCCAGATGGCATTATCACTACCATTCCTGAACCAAATATGTTTGATGATGTCGTTAAGGAAGCTTTGGCAATGGGAATCCCGGTCATTTGCGCTAACACTGATGATCCAGAGGGCGCACAAGGAAACGCTCGTCTTTCCTACATTGGTCAAGATTTAGAACAAGCTGGTTATTTCTTAGCCCAAACTGCCATTAAAGACCTCCCTCAGGGTGAAAAGTTCCACTTCTTAGTTCCCGCTGAAGCTCCCGGTTTGGTTTGGGCAGAGTCTCGAGCCAGGGGAATCACTCGTGCTCTTGAAGAAGCCGGTCATACCTATGAAAGACTCGATGCGACCATGCAAATGGATGTTGCTCAATCCCGTGTTCAAGCGTACCTTCAATCTCGTCCTGAAACCAAGGGCATTCTTTGTGTTGGAGGGATAGCACCTACAGGGGCTGCGAAAGCTGTTCAAAATTTAGGAAAGAAACCGGGTGAAATCATTATCTGTGGATTTGATCTCCTCCCAGAAATGTTAGCTCAAATTCAAGCCGGATATATTAAATTTACTGTTGATCAACAGCCGTTCTTGCAAGGTTACCTTTCGGTTCATCAACTTTATTGTATGAAAACCTATGGAATGTCAGCTTGGGATGTCAATACCGGCAATGCAATTGTTGATGCTTCAAATGCTGGTTTGATTCTGGAGTTATCCAAAAAACGTCTCAGATAAGATACCTAGATTAAACGGGAGGGTAATCCCCCTCCCGTTTTCCTTCTTGGAGGAAAGGCATGGTAACTGACCGTCTCAATAAACTAAAAAGAATCCTTCTTTTGCGCGAAATTAGTAGCTTTGTCATGGTCATCGTTGTCATTCTTATTTTTTTTACTTTGGCACCACTTTTTTTAAGCCGAGAAAATATTGGTGTTATTTTAGAAATTGTTCCTGAGTTAGGAATAGTGGCTTTGGGCGTTACCATGCTTTTAGTCACCGGAGAAATTGACCTCTCCATGGGTTCAGTTTTTTGTTTTTGCCCAATCATTCTTGCAACCCTCATTGAACGAGGCATTACTTTTCCACTTTCTTTTCTTTTTTCACTCATTTTAGGAATTGGGATTGGATTCATTAATGGCTTCGTTACAGTAACTTTTGCTATTCCATCTTTTATAACCACCCTGGGAACGATGTTAGTTTGGAGAGGAGGAGTTTTGCTTTTGACAGGTGGATGGCCACCCTTTTTCCCAACCGAAATACCGACCTGGTTTCTGGTTGGTTCGATTGGAATCCTCAGAATGTCTCTTTTTTGGTATGCCGGAATAACTGTTCTCTTATGGTTCATTTTAGAGAGATCTGATTTTGGAAACTGGATGTTTGCCACTGGTGGGAATCCAGTTGCAGCAAGAGCGATGGGAGTAGATACCAAACGAGTTAAAATTGCAAACTTTATGATCTGTTCATTCTTGGCAGGTTTTGCTGGGATTATTCAATCATTTCGCTTGCAAGCCACACTTCCCTCCATGGGAACCGGTCTTGAAATGGACGCTATCGCTGCTTCAGTCATTGGTGGAACATCAATGACCGGTGGCATGGGGACAATTATTGGAACCACCATAGGTTCATTTGTCATTCGTTTTATTGATAACGGTTTAGTCATGGCACGAGCTCCGAGCTATTGGTTTCGAGTATTCATTGGAATCGTGACTATATTTGCAGTTATTTTTAATACTTACCTTCGAGAACGAACGAAAAGGTTCAGGTGTTAATGATGGAAAGAAATGGTCCACTCGTTGAAATGAAAAATATTAATAAATGGTTTGGTGGAGTCTGTGCCTTGAAAGACGTCAACTTTTCAGTTGGGTATGATGAAATTGTTGGTCTTCTTGGTGATAACGGAGCAGGTAAGTCAACTTTAATCAAAATCCTTTCTGGTTTTTACCCGCCTGATTCAGGAACGATTTACTTTGAAAAAATTGAGAGGCATTTTACTTCTCCACGTGATGCTCGTGACCTTGGTATCGAAACCATTTATCAAGAAGCCGCTATGATCCCAAAGATGAGTGTTCTGAGGAATATCTTTGTTGCCCGTGAACTCTGTAAAGCAAATATGGGAGTCGTTCGTTATCTCGATATTCCAAAGATGGAAGACGAATCAACCAAGGCCCTTGACGGAGTCGAACTTAGGCTTCGTTCTCCTCATGCCCTGGTTGATGAGCTCTCTGGAGGTCAGCGCCAAGGTGTAGCTATCGCCCGAGCCATGTATTTTAAATCAAAATTAGTTATACTCGATGAGCCAACGAATAATCTCTCAGTGAAAGAATCAGCAAAGGTTCTTCAGTTTATTCGTGAATTGAAGAATCAAGGTATTTCAAGTATTTTTATTTCACACAATCTCTATCACGTCTATCCTGTTGCCGATCGAATCGTAGTCCTCAGCCATGGGAGTAAAATTGGAGATTTTAAAAAAGAAGAGACTTCTATAGATGAAATCACCAAGTTGATGATTTTACCTTAAATTAAATATTTCACTCTTTTCAATTAAAGTTTTCTCCATAACCTGGAAATATTTGGATAAATAGGGTTTTCTTTCCCCGGTAAGGGAAAATCCCATCTTTTTCCAGAAATAGAATCCTTGCATATTTCCTTCTAAAACCCCCAAGCGAATTTTCATCATAGCATTTTTTAGTATTTCCTTTTCAACCATGAAATAGGCTTCTTTCCCTCTACCAGAATTTCGGTAAGCCGGATCTAACATAAATAGTCCAATACAAGCACTGTTTGAATCAGGATAATAAAAAAGCAAGTCAACCACGCCAATAAGCTGTTGATTGTCAGCCAAATATATCCCATAGACTCTTTTTGATGAAAAATCATACCCTTCGGGATGATCATAAAATAACTTCTCGGCTGAATTTGATTCAACCGGTTGCTCATCCTGGAAAGTCAGAAATTCAGCACATTTCTCCATTAAAATTTGCAGATTTGGTAGGTCATTTTTGTTTATAATTTTGAGATATACCTTCAATTCTTCATATCTATCCTTTCTTTGAC
>JAAYUT010000096.1 GCA_012517485.1 Candidatus Atribacter fermentans | reverse complement strand
GAGAAGAATCTATTTTAAACAGATTTAATGTAAAGATGAAAGGAAATCAATACAAAACTATAATACATTTTGACACCAACCTGATCTTTATTTTATGTTATCAAAGTAAGGCCTCCTATTCATATTGCTGCCTTTACTGAAAATGAAAATTCTCATCTAAAATCGTCATTCTGAGGAGCGTCCTATGCGACGTGAGAATCTCATCCTTTTAAAGGTTTTATCAAAAAAGAATCAAAAAAATGAGATCCTCACGGCTTCAAAAAACGAAGCCTCAGGATGACGCCATTCCTGTCAGATAAGATCCTCCCGACCTTAAATACTGAAGGGGAGAGGGTGCTTTTGTTTTTTTATATGATTACCCTAAGATAATAAATAAGTAACATAAAAAATTTTGATAAATGAGATTGCCACGTCGCTTCGCTTCTCGCAATGACGGAATTGAATAAATTCAAATCCACCTTACCCCCTTTTTGAAAGAGGGAAATTGATTTCTGAATAGTGTTTTCATCATCAACTGGTACTGCGAATGCAGCATGAGGGTTTATCCTGAAAATACCAAAATAGATGAAAAAGAATTCAATAAAAAATTAAAAGGCACACCCCCGTGAACCCTCTCAATGGGGGAATTTAAAAGATGGTATTTACCAGATAGAAAATTTAGAATTAATCGGAATAAAAAACAAGAAAAGCAGTTCAATATTGAGAATGTTAAAATTCTTTATTTTTAATCAGGGATCGAGTAAGGTGGTTTATTAATCATGAGAAAATATTTAATTATCTTGGGATTGGTCATTATTTTATTAGGAGGATACTTATATCAACAAAATCGTCCCATTCGAGTGAATGGTTATTTACTCATCAAAAGAGACATTACCGAAACCATTGTTGCAACGGGAAGAGTTGACTTGGGAAATCGGATCAATATGGCTTTTCAAGTCGGTGGCATTATTGATCAATTATTTGTTCAAGAAGGACAACAAATCAAAGCTGGCGATCCTCTTATTGAATTAGAGGATTCAGCAGAAAAAAATCGTTTGGAGTTGTCAAAAGTAAATTACGATCTTGCCTTGGCGTTTATGAAATCAAAAGAAAATGAAGTTATAGCATCAGCTCGAGAACAATATAATCAAGCCAAAATTACTTCTCAAGCTCTTTACGATCGGTACTTGAAGCTCTATTCTTTAGTTTCGATTGGGGGATCATCACAAAATGAAGTCAATAATGCTCGTAATGATTGGGAACTCGCTCTTTCGAAGGAATTATCAGCCAAAGCTCAACTGGACAGTTTATTATCGGGGGGAGCAGCAAGTGATGAAGCTAAAGCTCGAGTTGAATTAGCGCGACTTCAAATACGGGAAGCTGAAATTGCTCTTGAACAGAAAATTCTTTTTTCACCAATCGATGCTATTGTTTATTCTATTCCCAAAAACAAAGGAGAATATGTCAATCCAGGAGAGACTGTCATCTCAATTGGTTCTGCAATGGGATTTGTAGTTGCTGATATCGATGAAAAAGAGTATGAAAAAATCAAGATGGGTTTAGAAGTATTTTTATTTAGTCAGGCCGATCCCAATCGGATTTTTAAAGGAAAAGTTGATCGAATATCACCGAGTGTTAATCCTCAAAAAGGAACAATTGAAGTCCGGGTCCGTTTAGATGAAGAGAATATCAACCTCAAACCAGATGCTGCCGTAACAGTGGAAGTTATTGTGAATGAAACCAAAGGTGTTCTTGCTTTTCCTCGTTCCTTCTTGGTAGAGAAATTGGATGGGCGATATGTTTGGACCAATAACCAAGGTAAAGCAAAATTAGTGAAGGTGTCTAATCTATTGTTTATTGGGGATTATGCTGCCTCAGAAAATCTCCCTGAACAAACCGTTCTTATCGAACCAGGGAATTTTCGTGAGGGAAAAAAAATACAAGTTGAACTGTTGTCAAGCAAATAGTTCTAAAATTTTGTGATGATTTGAATCATTCAACTTAAACCCAGGTAAAGGAGTTGTCTCGGTGTTCAGTTTTGAATCAATGATTGCTTGGCGATTTCTAAAAGAATCTCGCTCGCAAACCATTCTTATTTTACTTGGAATTATTATCGGTGTATCAGTGCAGATTTTCCTCTCTTCATTAATCTCTGGTTTGCAACAGAATTTAATTGAAAGGACCGTTGGAGATTCACCACATATTTTGTTAAAAGCCCAAGAAAATAGTCCGCAATCTATTCTCCAAAAAAGGAATCAATCGTTAGTTATTCCTGTTATTGCAGCAGCAAAAAAGGATGCTTACATTCTATCTTATCAGTCGATATTAAAAAAATTAGATGTTTTTCCCGATTTAAAGGTAGTTTCTCCTCTGGTTGAAGGGTCAGGGTTTATTACCAAAGCTCAAGTTAGTCGACCAGTTGTGGTGAAAGGGATTTTTCTCGATCGTGCTGATCGTATTTATAAAATTATTCAACGAGTGAATACCGGAAAAGCTGTTTTGGGAGGAACCGGAGTATTGATTGGAAAGAGCTTGGCTGAAGACCTCAAGATTGAAACTGGTAGTATCATTGAGATTCGAACTTCTGAAGGAAATTCAGGAACCTTTGCCGTGAATGGGATTTTTGATTTTGAAAATGCTGCAATAAACAGTTCCTGGATTTTTATGGATATTTTTCGATCCCAAGCATTGTTTGACCTTAATGGGGCAATATCTCGAATTGAAATGCAAATCGAACAAGTATTCCAATCTGAAAACATTGGTCAAAAAGTTAAAAAAAATTTT
>JAAYUT010000095.1 GCA_012517485.1 Candidatus Atribacter fermentans | reverse complement strand
TTTTTTGGACAATTTTCTTTTTTTGATTCAAAATTATGGTATCGAGATTTTGGAGATGATTTAAACATTCGAAGATATTAAGCAATGGAAACCTCCTAAAAAAATCTTTCTTTATTGTGATTGGTAATCGATAGTTTTGTCAATAAATTCTTTAAAAAACTGTAGGAATGATGAATAAGCTTGAGTATTTAATTTAAAGTTTTGTTGTCTTCCAAATTCAGCTCATCTTCAAAAAGAAACATCACCTCAGGAAAATGTTCAAGAGCGGTTTTTTTAAAATTGCCAAAGAGCATTTTGAACCCGAGTCTTTCTCCATCTCCGTGGGGAACTGGGATATATTCAATGGAGTAGAGCTTTAGCTTTTCAATTTCATGGTGGTTTAAATCACCGCTTATATAAACATCCGGTTTTTCCATAATGACATTTTCAAGAAGACTCCCGCCGCTGCCAGGACATAAGGCTATTTTTTGAAGATCATGGTGATCAGAATTTTTCCAATGGGGAAGAGTCAGTTCATTTTTTAAGAGTGACTTTAAACATTGAATTAAGTTGTTCCATTTTAAAGGTTGTTTTAAATCAATGACACGGCCTAACCCTTCCAAAACCAAATTATTGGGGAAGAGCGAGTAGATATCGATCACCGGATTTTGGTAGGGATGGCTGGTTTTTATGGCCTCAATGAATTGGTTGACGAGGTGTGGGTCTGAAAAGTTCATCTCAATCCGAATTTCTTTGACTTTTTCAAGACTCCCGACTTTCCCTATAAAAGGTTGAGCTCCTTCTATTGGGAGGAAAGTCCCTATCCCTTCGATCTGAAAACTACACGATCGATATTGTCCGATCGATCCAGCGCCACTTTGGAAAAGAGCTTGAGTCACTGTTTCTAAATAATTGGGTGGGACATAAGTTACGATTTTAAAGCTATTACCCGATTTTGAGGAAAGCGGTTTTATCTTTCCTTGGAGCTTGAGGATCGATACCCACTGATCGGCGATTCCTCCAGGCAAAATGTCAAGGTTGGTGTGGTGAGCTAAAACGCTGATTCCTTCGTGGAAAAGTTGAGTCATCATCCGGCACCAGGGGTCATCAATGGTGAGTGTATAGATAGGATTCCAAATGGGAGGGTGATGGAGATATAAAAAATCGATTTGGTATTTTAGGGTTTTATGAAAAACTTCCGAATTGAGTTCCAAAGCGACGAGGACCCGAGAAATTTGGTTCCGGTCGCCCTTGATTTGAAGGCCAGTCCGATCATCGGGCAGGGCAAAGTGGGTCGGAAACAGATATTCAAAAAAATCAAGCAATTGTTGGAGGGTTGCCATAAGGTTATTCGTGATTCTTTCAAATTGGTGGGCCCACCCGGATTCGAACCAGGGACCGATCGGTTATGAGCCGACTGCTCTACCGCTGAGCTATGGACCCACGCGACGGCATACATAATATCATATCGTTTTTTTCAATTCAAGAGATTCCCGAACTTTAAAAAAGAGATACCCTTACTCATCACAACTTTTTTATTTTCGTCTTTTTTTAAGCTCAGTCATGATATCATACCATTTTAATTGTTCATGCTGGACGAGAACTAAAAGGTGATATAAAAGATCGGCTACTTCCCATTGTAAATGTTCTTTTTGATGATCTTCGTTTTCTAATGAGGCCAACATGACCTCAGTCGCTTCTTCCGAAACTTTCCGAAGAATTTTTTCTTTGCCTGATTGCAAAAGCTTGCTGGTATAAGACTGGAATGATGGATTCTTGGCTCGTTCTTGAATGACATCAAAAAGTTCCTGTAGAAATGATGCCAACGCATATCGGGGTAGTTCCGATTGAGGTGAAGATATTCCTTTTTCTGAAATTTGACGATGGAAGCAAGAATTGAAGCCAGTATGGCAAGCTGCTCCTTTTTGTTCAACTGTAATAAGAAGAGTATCCTCATCACAATCGATATAAATGTCCTTGACCAGTTGGTAATGACCGCTGGTTTCCCCTTTATTCCATAGGGTTTTTCTTTTTCTACTGTAAAACCAGGTTTTACCAGTGGTGATGGTTTTTTCTAAGGCTTCGGCATTCATATACGCCATCATTAATATCTTGCCACTTTTTTCATCTTGAATGATTGCTGGAATCAAGCCTTTTTCGTCAAAATGAAGTTGCTCAATGAAAGAATGTATCATGACTCTTCAATCCTTACCGGAATTCCACGTTTTTTAAGAAAAGCCTTAGCTTCTTGGATAGTGAAATTCTTGTAATGGAAAATTGAGGCAACCAATGCTGCATCGGCTCCCCCCTCACGGAAAACCGTAAGGAGATGCTCTAATTTTCCAGCACCGCCCGAAGCGATGACTGGAATTTTAACTCCGTCAACGATTTTCCTGGTGAGAAATAAATCATATCCATTTTGAGTTCCGTCGGTATCCATACTGGTGAGAAGAATTTCACCAGCGCCCAGGTTTTCGACTTGACTTGCCCAGGCCAAGGCATCTTTCCCGGTTGGTGTTCTGCCTCCATTGATGTAGACTTCCCAATAACTCCGGCGGGTGATACGGTCCCAAGTTTTTTTAACATCGATGGCAACGACCACGCATTGACTCCCAAATTTATCAGCCAGTTGGGATATCAAATCGGGATTGAGCACCGCAGCTGTATTGATGGAAACTTTATCAGCTCCTGCTTTTAAGAGATTGCTGACATGTTCGGGAGTGCTGATTCCTCCACCAACGGTAAAGGGCATATAGATATTCTCAGCCACTTTCTCGGCAATATTCACCATGGTTTCTCTTTTTTCATAGGATGCGGTGATGTCTAAGAATACCAATTCGTCAGCGCCTTCTTCTTCATAGCGTTTGGCAAGCTCAACCGGATCACCTACATCCTTGAGATTTTCAAAGTGTATACCTTTGACAACCTTTCCTTCTTTTACATCCAAACAAGGAATTATTCTTTTAGCGAGCACTTTTCTTCCTCCTGAAGAATTTTCTGAACTTCTTCAAATTGTAATGCACCCGAATAGAGCGCTTTTCCTAAAATAATACCTTTTATCCATATATTTAATTTTTTAAGTTGGAATACATCCTCGAGAGTGGTAACTCCTCCAGCAATAAATATTGGGACTTCAGTTTCTTGAAGGTACTTTTGAATACGGTTGAAGTTCACTCCTTGAAGAGTGCCGTCCCGTTCAATATCGGTAAAAATAAAATTCATCACACCCAAATTTTTTAACTTGTTGGTCAGATCGACGGCAGAAATGGTGGTTTTTTGAGTCCAACCTTGAAGGGAAACCAAACCGTTCTGGGAATCAATGCTGACCACAACGCTTTCCTGGCTTCTTTTGAGACAGTCCTCAATGAGTTTTGGATTTTGAACAGCGACACTTCCTAAAATAATTCGCTGAGCACCAGCATCGAGATAAGTGAGAAAAGTTGCAAGATTTCGGATACCACCGCCAACCTCAACTGGAATATGAACCGATTGAATAATCTGAGAAAATATCGGTAGGTTAACTGGTTTGCCAATTTTTGCGCCATCCAAGTCGATGAGGTGAAGCATGGGAGCGTTTTTTCTTTCCCAATACAGTGCCATTTCAAGGGGAGAATCACTGTAAACCTGCATTCGTGAGTAGTCACCTTTTTCAAGGCGAACACATTGACCATTGATAATATCGATAGCTGGAATGGGTAAAATCATGGCATGACTCTCTTCGCCCAGGTTTCGAGAAAATGGATTCCCCATTTTGAGCTTTTTTCTGGATGAAATTGCACGCCCCAAATATTATTCTGCTTAATAATAACCGGAATAACAACGTTATAATTGCTGATGCCAACAACTATTTCTTCAGATTCCGGTACCACATAGTAAGAATGGGCAAAATAGAAGAATCGGCCGTTGGGTATTGATTCCTGGAATGGATTATTTTCGGTAAATAGAATTTTGTTCCAACCCATATGAGGAACTTTATTGGTAGGAGGAAGTTTCCGAACCTCTCCCTTGATGAATGAGAGCCCTTTTTTCTTGGTCGATTCTTGACTTTTTTCAAAAAGCAGTTGAAGCCCTAAACAAATACCTAATATTGGTTTCTCTTTTTGAACGGAATAACGGATGACTTCAATGAGATTATTTTTTTCAATTTGTTCAATCGCTTCACCAAAAGATCCAACTCCAGGAAGGATAAGAGCATGGGCTTTCTCAACCACATCCGGATCCTTGCTGATTTGGTTTTCAAACCCTAATTTTTCTAAAGCTTTTGAAACGCTATGTAAGTTACCTATTCCATAATCAATAATGACCATCATTTTTTATTTATCTCCTATATGATTCCTTTGGTGGAGGGAATTGTTTGATCGCTGAATATCACTGCTTCTTTTAAAGCTTTTCCTAAAGCTTTGAAAAGGGCTTCTAAGATATGGTGTCCATTTTTACCCCACCAAGCTTTGCTATGAAGAGTGATTCGTGCGTTATTGGTAAAAGCCCTTAAGAATTCTTCAATCAAATCAACTTCAAAATCACCAACTTTTTTCGTACCAATTGGGACATCGTAATAAAGAAAAGGACGACCGCCCACATCAATAGAAACCATACTCAAAGCATCATCCATGGGAATGAATTGAGTGCTGTAACGTTGAATATTTTTTATTTCCCCAAGAGCAGTGCGAAAAGCTTCTCCTAAGACAATACCTAAGTCTTCAACCAAATGATGGTAATCAACTTCAACATCACCACAAGCTTTTACCTTGAGATCCCATTCAGCATAAAATGCCATACTTCTTAATAAATGTGGGAAAAAAGGTATCGAAAGGTCAAGATTGATTTGTTGTTGACCATCAAGATGAATATATATTTCGATATCAGTTTCAAGACTTGTCCTTTTTTTTAAAGCTTCTCGTTTTTGCACAAAATCACCTCGTTGGTTCTATATTGTGGAATAGAACAATATATTCAAGTTCATAACTTTTTTAATCAGAAGGTGGCTTGAAACCTCCCGAAGAGGAATTGTTTCCTTCAACTCCTCCACTTAAAGGAGGATTCAGCTTGGTGGTCCGAGGGCATATATATACAATCGAAACGTATCCTGCTAACTATAAGCTGATTTTAATTTGCTCTTTCTATTTTACAAAAAAAATGAATAATATCAAATGGTTTCCAGATTATGAATTATTAAAATTATTCACTTGGCACTCAATTTCGGGACTAGATAGGACAATTTTGCTCCATTCCCACCCATAAATACCCTTTTCAATATAGAGGTAAAGAATTGAAAAGTCCGGGTCACCCCATGAGGTAATTTTCAGAATATATTCATTTTCCCTCTTTTCTGCTGGATGAAC
>JAAYUT010000594.1 GCA_012517485.1 Candidatus Atribacter fermentans | reverse complement strand
GGTAGGTTCTTCTGGACGGAGCACAGGCCCTCACTTGCATTATGAAGTACGAAAGTATGGGACAGTAATAAATCCTTGGCCTTATTTGCCGTAAAGTATGATGTTTCAGGTAATATTCTTTTTATGAAAGATTTTTAAAAATTGAACTTTGTTTTACAAGCAAGTTAGTGTAATTAAGATCTTTTTAGTTCTGCGAATTGACTTCTTATAATCCCTTTTTTTAAACTTCTACAAGGTTAGATATATTGGTATTTCAAATGATTGGATTTTTTACTGCTCTGTTATTGCGAGGAACGAAGCGATTTGGCAATCTCATCCACCCACTCCGTCATTGCGAGGAGCATCCTATGCGACGTGGCAATCTCATCATTTTAAAGTTTTTATAAAAAAAGAATTGAAAAGATGAGATCCTCACGTGGGAAAGCACCGCTCGGGATGATTAATGAAAGGTGTACCTCCCTACCCCCCCTCAATGGTGGAATTTATAAGATGGTATTTTTTCCTAATCCAAAATCTCGGGCAACTTGGGCAATAGGTCTTTTTTGTTCATTGACTCAGCGAAGGATTTCCAATTTAAATTCTTTGTCGTACATTTGTCGTTGTTCTTTTTCTTGATTCATGATTCATTGACACCCCCGATTTATTCTATTCTCTTCTCCAAGACTCTACAAAATCGGGGAAAGACCAATCAGGATGAGGGTGAGAATTAAGAATAAGATCCCAGTTGGTTGCTATAAATGAATTTTCTATAAAAACATGACTGTATTTTTATGATTGAATGAAATATTTGAATAATCATCCTCATCTCAATTTTACTTAAAAAATATGCATTAAACGAGGCTTGTTTATAATGCTAAATAGGTGTTTACAGAAAAAAGAACATTATTATAATAGGAACAAATTAACCTATAATAAAAATAAGATAAATAATACTTTGATAATAAGAGGTGGAAAATAATGAGAAATGGATTAAGTTGGGCTTTCATTCTTTTACTTATATTTTCTTTTGTTTTACCTGTTTGGGCAGAAATACAGAAAGCGGAAATTACAACTATTAAATATGAAGGAATTGGAGAGAATGCTTCTATAACTATTGAAGGATTGATCAATTCAGACCAGACGGGGGTTGGATACTTGGAAGCCATTATAACCTTTGAAGGAAAGGATTACAAAACTCAGGTAGTTGAAATTGAATCGAGAATGCCAGAACAAAGCTATCGATATTCATTCCGGGTTAATGATTTTCGCTATATTGATCATCAAAAAAATCAGATAGAAGTTCTTCCCAACTTTAAACCCGGGCAAACTATTGTTGTTTATATGTACCAACAAAAAATAACTTCTGAGGAGAATCTCACTGTCGATGCACAAAATGAGATAAATCGAAGAGGCTATGCTTTAAGAGGAATTTTGGCTAAAAAGACTTTTAAAATACCTGAATGAAATTTCTATAAAAAACATGACTGTATTTTTAGGATAGACCCTCATGCCACTTTTGTGGCACCAGTTGAGGATGAAAATTCTATCTCAATCCGTCATTGCGAGGAGCGCCCTCTGCGACGTGGCAATCTCATTTCATACTTTTTT
>JAAYUT010000593.1 GCA_012517485.1 Candidatus Atribacter fermentans | reverse complement strand
TATTGAAATAACTTCCTGAGGGTGAAACAATCTTTGAACGGCTTCATAAAAAATGTAAGTTAAGGTAATAAAAAGAAGTATGCTGTTGATGAGTGCTGCAATAATCTCTGCTCGTTTAAATCCATAAGTATTTCGTGAAGACTTCTCCCTATAAGCTACTCTAAGAGAGAAAAGACTGATGAACATCGAGGCGGAATCACTTAAGTTATGAAGAGCGTCGGAAATCAGTGCTAAACTTCCTGAAAACGCACCACCTATAATCTCGACAATGGAAATAGTGAGATTGAGAATTATAGTTAAAATTAGCTTGTTTCCGCTTTTTGATTGTTTATGTTCATTCATAAATAAATTTAAATGTATATGATGCGGCTTTCAAGCCGCATCATATTAATCGTTCAAAGAAATCGGTTTTTCGCTTTTCCAAAGACCATGAATATTGCAATAAGATGAAGCGTAAAAAACACCTGGTTTTTCAAGTTTCACTGTGAAACAAGAATAGGGTGAAGTGTAAATTGGTCCTTGATTGGCGCCTTCAATTGATTCACCATGAGCCGTATAATCAAAACGAGCAACCTGAAAAGGAAACTTTGCACCTTCTGGTAGAAAATAGATTTCAATCCAACGAATGTGATGTTCGGTTGTATTGGGATGCGGTATTTCTTTCCCTACCGAGACTGAAAAATGGGTAAATTCTCCTTTTTTTACTGAATCTGGACCATCAATAACCGGAGTATGTTTTTCTTGTTTCCAATCAGCCGACTGAAATAATTCTCCGAATTCTTTCATTTGATTTCCTCCTAAAAAGTTTTAAAGAGTTCTTTTTTCGTGTTACAAACCGGACAATAATTGGGAAGCTCTCCTTCAATCGTATACCCGCACACTGGACAAATAAAAATTTTTTCAAGGTCGATGTCCTTCCCTTTTAGGGCAGCTTCTTTGGCTTCTTTATACATTTTTTCGTGGACTTTTTCGGTTTCCCAGGCATAATGAGTTGAGCGAACTGCACCCTTTTCATTTTGGAAAGAAGCAGTATTGTTATAAACTGGATACATTTCTTCAACTTCAAAGTTTTCTCCAGCGATGGCCATATCCAAATTTTTAGCGCTATCATTAATATTTCCCAATTCTCGAAAATGATTGGTGGCATGAATTTGTTCAGCATAAGCAATTGCTTTAAAAAGTCTTGCTAAATTGTATTTACCTTCTTTTTCTGCAACTTCTGAAAAAATGAGGTACCTCATATGTGCCTGAGATTCACCCGCAAAAGCATCTTCAAGGTTATGTTGAGTCATTTTACGCATAGAGCATCCTCCTATTTGTTTAATTCTATTAAACATTTATTTTAGAATAAGTATTCCTGACTTCCGATTAATTTTCAATATTCTATCTTGAAAATACTATCAATTGAATTCTCCCATTGAGGAGGGTTAGAAAAGAATGCCTTTTTTACATTATCCTAAGCCCTCGTTTTTTGAGGGCGTGAGGATCTCATCTTTTTATTTTATTTCCTCTCCCCTGGTGGGAGAGATGTAGGTGAGGGGGGAAGGCATTTTCATCCTCAACAAGTGCTTCAAAATAATATAAATATCTCTTATTCAAATGGTTTGGATGGATGTATTTTAAATAACAATTACTTTAATAATCTTGCTTAGAAAACATTTTATAATTTATATTTTTAAAGGTGATATTAAACTTGATAAATTAAAATTGACGATAAATT
>JAAYUT010000592.1 GCA_012517485.1 Candidatus Atribacter fermentans | reverse complement strand
GGAGATGTGAAGCATCATCCATTTCGAGAAATGGTTGATGATTTTGTTGATGCTTTGATGAATAACCGGGAGCCTTTAGCGGGTATTGATGCCTCAGTAAGATCTCATGAACTTTGTCTTGCCATTGACCTCTCAATTGAAACCGGAAAACCAGTTAAACTACCTCTATTATAAATTTTTAGTATCTCAATTGAAAAATTATAGGAAGTTGAATATTGATCCAAAAAGGTAAAAATTCAAAAAAACCGAATAGACCTTCATGCTGCTTCTCATCACCGGTTGAGGGTGAGAATGAAATTCAGAAACCAATCTTTCCCTTAGCAAAGTGAGAGGTCAATAGGCAGGAATTTGGTTAATAAATATTTACAAGATAGTAAATAATAAAATTGACAATAACAATTTTATTAAGATATACTAACTTAAAAGAAATAAATAGTATTTTTATGAAGGAGGAGGTTTCATGGCTGAGCGATTGGCAAAATTGGGTGGAGAACCAGTTTTTAAAGAAAAATTTCCCATGTGGCCTAATTTTTCAGAAAAGACCAAACGAGAAGCTTTAGCTCCACTTGAAACTGGATTAGTTAATTATTGGACTGGTCGCAAAGGAATAGAGTTCGAAGAAAAATGGGCTCAATACTGCGAATGTAAATATGGAATTTCAACCTCGAATGGCACTTCAGCTCTTCATACCGCTTTAGCTGCCTGTAATATTGGACCTGGGGATGAAGTTATTGTTACTTCCTATTCATTTATTGCCTCGTCTTTTTGTGTGCTTCAAGCTGGAGCTATTCCGGTATTTGCTGATGTTCGAAAAGATACCCATACTATCGATCCGTCTTCAATTGAGGAAAAAATTACCTCTCGAACGAAAGCCATCATTCCTGTTCATCTTTATGGAATTCCCTGTGATATGGATGAAATCATGGCTATTGCACAAAAACACAATCTTTTCGTTATTGAGGATTGTGCCCAAGCCCATGGGAGTGAGTATCGAGGTAAAAAAGTCGGTAGTATTGGTCATGCTGGATGTTTCAGCTTTTGCCAGTCAAAGCATTTCACTACTGGAGGCGAGGGGGGAGCAGTCGTTACCAACGATGAAAATATTGCTTGGGCAGCACGTTCATTCCGAGATCATGGTTATGATGTTCGAGAAAGACTGCGGTTGTTGGAACTGGAAAAGAAATTATTTTACATCCATCAACGTGTTGGTTTTAACTACCGTCTGACAGAAATTCAATCTATTATAGGTCTTTGTGAGTTAGAACGTTTTGACGAGTGGAATAAAAAACGCCGGATTCAAATTGGTGATAAATTATTACAAGCTTTACAGGGACATGAAGCAGTTCAATTTCTTCCTCCTCAGGGGAAAGAAGGGAAACTAATTTCTTATTGGCTATTCCCAATAGTCATTCATTTAGATCGCATATCCTGTACGATTAAAGAATTTTGGGAAGCAATTGAGGCCGAAGGAATTCCAGTTGCTCCTGTGCTCTGGCCTCAAATGTATAAAGAAAAAGCCTATGTTGAACACAATGGTTTTGGAACAGTGAAGTTCCCATTTCATTCTAAAGAATATACTGAAGACCGGTCGGTTGATTATCGAAATGTTATTTGTGAAAATGCTGCTTGGATTGAAGAAAGAACCTTTTGTTTCCCAACCCATCCGGTTTATGAAGATCGACATGTTGATGCCATGGTAGCAGCTTTTGAAAAAGTTTATAAACATTACAAAAAATAGGCTGTTATAATTAAGTTGCTATTCAATATGAAGAAATATGGAATTGAGGGGCGCAATAACTTTGTGTCCCTCAATAGTTTTTAATTTTTTTTTCACCCTTTTTTTAATTATCCTCTATCAACTTAATTTTTTCTCACATGTCCAGTTGGTTGTTATCTTTGCGACACCTTCTTTTAATGTGGAAATGATTAGAATAT
>JAAYUT010000591.1 GCA_012517485.1 Candidatus Atribacter fermentans | reverse complement strand
TCATTAGTTCTTTCAGCCAAAAAAGGCAAAATTGTATTTTTTACTATTTGGTATTAAATTAGACTTATTATAATACCATAAAGTGGTGACATTTTTTGGTTGTATTTTTAATAAGAGAGAGGCACTGAAATGCCCCTCTTTTTATTCATGATTAGGTCTCCTTATCCATTTCTTCAAAAAAGAAGTTTATAAGAACTCTCTAAGATAATGATTATTTACTGTCGTTTAAGAAAAAAAGTAAGGAATAATAATGACTTTGGGGGAATTAAATATGGTTATGATTATCGACACAACCCTTCGTGATGCTCATCAATCTTTAATTGCAACTCGAATGCGCACCGAAGATATGATTCCCATTCTCGGAAAATTAGATGAAGTTGGTTTTTATTCTTTAGAATGTTGGGGCGGAGCTACTTTTGATGCTTGTATCCGTTACCTTGCTGAGGATCCATGGGAACGTTTACGAATAATTAAAGCAAATGTAAAGAAAACACGTCTTCAAATGCTTCTACGAGGACGAAATCTTCTGGGGTATCGTCACTATGGCAAGGATATAATTAAAAAGTTTATTCCGCTATGTGTTAAAAATGGCATTGATATTATTCGGATTTTTGATGCCTTAAATGATATCAACAACTTAGAATTACCCATAAAAGTTGCAAAAGACAGCCATGCAATTGTACAAGGAGCAATTTCTTATACAATAAGTGAGGTTCACACCATTGATATGTTTACTGATCTCGCTATTCAATTAGAAAAATTAGGTTGTGATGTGATTTGTATCAAAGATATGTCTGGTATTATTTCACCACAAGCAGCTTTTGATTTGGTAACCGTTTTGAAAAAAGCTGTTCGCGTCCCGATTAATCTTCATACCCATTGTACAAGTGGAATGGGTTCCATTAGTTATTTTGCTGCCTGTCAGGCTGGGGTTGATATCGTAGATTGTGCCTTTTCGCCTTTTGCAGGTGGAGCATCTCAACCACCTCTTGAGTCATTTGTGGCTAGCCTTAAAAATACAAAATTCGATACTGGTTTTGATTTAGCTAAACTTATTGAAATCGGTAAGTATTTCTTGAGTGTAAAAGAAAAGTATGGATCCCTATGCAGTCCTATAGCTGAGCGTTCCGACGTAAGTGTTTTAATTCATCAAGTTCCTGGTGGGATGATATCTAACCTTTATTCACAGCTCAAGGAGCAGAAGGCTCTTGACAAATACCAAGAAGTCCTCGAGGAAATACCAAAAGTAAGGGCTGAACTTGGTTATCCACCCCTTGTTACTCCTACTAGTCAAATAGTCGGTACACAAGCGGTTCTCAACATCATCATGGGAGAACGATATAAAAAAGTCTCTGAGGAAGTTAAAAATTATTGTTTAGGCTTATATGGTAGACCCACCATTCCTATTTCCAGTGAAATTCTTCAAAAGATTTTTGGGGACCAATCTCCTGGATCTCTTCCTCCTACAGATCCAATAGAGTCAGAATTGGATAAAATTACTCTTGAAATTCAAAGAGAAAACATACCAATCCGATCAGAAGAAGACTTGATGACTTATGCAATGTACCCACAAATTGCTGGAAAGTTCTTGCGAGGAGAAATTGAACCAGAAAAAATAACTCTTCCGCCTATTGAAAAGATTTCAACTACAAATATACCAACCCCTCAAGAATTTATCATTTCGGTCGATGATGAAGAATTCAGAGTGAGCATAAGGCCAACAATGTTTTCGACGGTATCGAAAGAAACAAAAGAAAAAGAAACAACATCAAAACCAAAAGTTATTCCAAAAAAAGGCGCAATCATTTCTCCAATGCAAGGGATGATCGTTTTAATAAAGAAAAAAATTGGCGACTATGTCAAAGTCGGTGAGCCAGTATTGGTCTTGGAAGCAATGAAAATGCAAAATGAAATTCAATCGGATGTTGAAGGAACAGTCAAAGAAATCTACGCTTTTGAAACTGAAATTGTTGACTCTGGAGATGTATTAATGTTAATTGAATAAGAGAGGGGATTGTTATGTTCCATAAAGTATTGGTAGCAAACCGTTCAGAAATCGCCATAAGAGTTATGCGAGCTTTAAGAGAATTGGGAATAAAATCAGTTGGAATTTTTTCTGACGTTGATTGGAATGCTATTCATACTCGTTATGCAGATGAATCGTATCCTCTCGGTGGAAATCATCCTAAAGAAAGTTATTTGAATTTTAAGAAAATTATTCATATTGCAAAAGAAGCGGGGGTTGATGCTATTCATCCCGGATATGGATTCCTTGCAGAAAATCCAAGTTTTTCCTATGCATGTGAAAAGGAAGGTATAACTTTCATTGGACCAAAAAGCTCTATCATCGAATTAATGGGAAATAAAATTTTAGCCAAAGAGAAGATGAGAAAAGCTGGGGTTCCAATAATTCCTGGAAGTCCTGATGAAATTACCAGCTTATCCGAAGCTCATGATATCGCTTTTGAACTTGGATTTCCAGTTATTATAAAAGCAGCATTAGGTGGGGGTGGAATTGGTATGAAAATCGCCCATTCCCATGAAGAGTTAAATGCAGCTATAGAACAAGCTAGGTCTACTGCTCTTTCAGCATTTGGAGATCCCAAAATTTTCATTGAAAAATATATCACTGAACCTCGACATATTGAATTCCAGATTCTTGCAGACCATCATGGTAACATTGTTCATTTGGGAGAAAGAGAATGTACAATTCAACGACGCCATCAAAAATTACTTGAAGAATCTCCCTCATCAATTATGACTCCAGAGCTTCGTTCTAAGATGGGTAAAATCGCCATACAAGCGGCTAAATCTATTGAATATACCAATGCAGGAACACTTGAATTTATTTATACTGAAGGGAATCTCTATTTTTTAGAAATGAATACTCGAATCCAGGTTGAACATCCAATAACTGAAATGGTAACAGGTATTGATATTGTCAAGGAACAGATTCGAATTGCGGCTGGTGAAAAATTATCTTTTAACCAAAATGATGTGCATAT
>JAAYUT010000590.1 GCA_012517485.1 Candidatus Atribacter fermentans | reverse complement strand
TATAAATTTATTTTTTTTCTTTTTATAAGCTTCAATTCTATCTTTAAGATCTTGATAATTCGGGTTAGGGTATTATTAATCATTATTGTAGAATAAGTTTTTTACGAAAGGTTAATAAATCAAAACCATAAGTGAGTAAAGGTGGTTAAATTAATCGAAATTCAAGAATCAAGACCTGACCTTCTGAGTTTTTCTTTAAGGACGTGAGGATCTCACCTTGTCGCTTTATTCTAAATTTCTCTAAACCAAAGCTTTTTTCATAAATTCAAGAATCAAGACCTGAACCCAGATTTTTATTTAGAAAAGATCCCCCTCAATGTGGGAAGATCAAACAATTCCCCTCCATGGAGGGGTGCCGCTTTCGCGGCGGGGAGGGTGCCTTTCATCCGTCATCCTGAGGCTTCGTATTCCGAAGCCGTGAGGCTCTCATCTGACACCGAAGGTGTCATCCTGAGGCTTCGCTTTTTGAAGCCGTGAGGATCTCATCTTTTCATCTTTATTCTTAATTTCTCTAAATCAAAGCCTTTTCCACAAATTCAAGAATCAAGACCTGACCCTCTGCGTTTGTTAATATTGATTTAGGTTTCATTATATGATATAGTTTCAGCAAATGCTGATATTATATATTAGAGTGAAACTATGACTCAACCAAGCGATATAATCGAAAAGCTGCAAATAAAAGCTCAAAATATTTTTGAGTCAACCGATATTTTAAAAGTTATCGGTGTCGATTCTATGGTTACTAAGTTCTTTAACCGAGGCGTTAAATTGGATTTTGTGGTTCAAGTTGAAACGAAAGAAAGAGAGAATTATTATATATGTTTTATAATCAAGTCTTCTGGACAACCACGATTTGCGAGAGGAACAGCTTATCAGCTTCAATTTATCTGCAATAATCAAAAAAATATATATGGTGTTTTTGGAGCCCCATACATATCAGATGAGGCAAAAAGTATTTGCCAAGAATTGGGAGTTGGATATCTTGATCTTGCTGGGAACTGCTTTTTCAAGTTCAATAATGTTTTTATAAGTGTTGAAGGAAAGGCTAATCCCTATCCTACAAAAAGACAACAGAAATCTATCTTCGCCCCAAGATCAACTCGGGTTTTAAGAATTCTGCTTTGCAACCCAAAAAGAGAATGGTATGTTAAAGAAATAGCAAAAGAGGCAAAAATTAGCTTGGGGCATGCATCAAACCTAAAAAAACTACTCTTAAATGATGAATTTATCAAAGAAATAAAGAGCAATAAAGTTGCAAAATTTTGTCTTACAAATCCTGAGAGATTGCTAAAAAAATGGACGGATAATTACAGCTTTAATTTAAATAAGCAAAAAAATTACTATTCTTTAGAGGATGTTAAAACAATTGAGAAAAAGATATCAACATATTGTGAATCAAATAAAATTCGTTACGCTTTGACTCTGACTTCGGGTGCTTCATTGGTAGCGCCATTTCTTAGATACAAAAAAGCCTTTGCTTATATTGAAAATTCAATTGAAAAAGTAGCTTCGAATTTAGGTTGGAAAGAAGTTCCATCGGGATCAAACATAACAGTGTTAGAGCCTTATGATGAAGGAATTTTTTATGATCTGCAAGAAATCAATGAAATAAAAGTCGTCTCCTCCATTCAGCTCTATTTGGATTTAATAGGATACAAAGAACGTGGTGAAGAGGCAGCTCAATTTCTATTGGAAAACGTTTTAAGGAAACAATGGTAACCAGATCAAATTATCCCAAAAACGAAGTAGAAGCTTGTTTATCAGTATTAGTTGAATTTATGACAATATTGGGAGAATATAGAGAATCAATTGTCTTAATCGGGGGATGGGTTCCGTATTTTCTCATTGAAAGAAAAAAACACGAACATGTTGGAAGCCTCGATATAGATGCAGCTTTTGATTTCAATTCCATTTCTTCAGAAGCCTATAATACAATTTTAAAGCTATTAAAAAAAAGAGGCTATCGAGAAGGAAGCCAACCTTTTATTTTTTATAGAACAATCAAAGTAGAATCAGGTATAGAAGTTACTGTGGAAATTAATCTTCTTGCTGGTGAATATGGAGGAACTTCTAAATCTCATCGTACTCAAAAAATCCAAGATGTAAGGGCAAGAAAGGCACGAGGGTGTGACTTAGTATTTGAGCATAATTTTTTAAACACAATAACGGCAAAAATGCCTGATCAAGCAACAAACCAAATAACCATAAAAATTGCAGATGTTATCCCTTTTCTCGTAATGAAAGGTATGGCACTTTGGGATCGATACAAAGAAAAAGATGCCTATGACATTTACTTTACTATTTCAAATTACCCGGGTGGAATCCAAACATTAGTCAATATTTTTAAACCAGTTAAATCTAATAGATTAGTAATCGAGGGATTAGGTAAAATAAAATCAAAGTTTATTGACATCGAATCACCTGGACCAATTTGGGTTGTCAATTTTGAGGAAATAACTGATGAAGAAGAAAAAGAAATAGTCAAAAGGGATGTTTTTGAACGTGTAAATACCTTCTTAGACGCTCTTCATATTAAACCTTTCTGAGATAGACAAAAATAGCAACTTGGGGATTCACTGAAAAGTTACTTATTATAGTTCCTCAATTTATACTAATCTTCCTGATCAAATTCCCATTTTAAAGGATTATTAATAATGTATTCACGGATTCGTTTTAATTCAATTTCATTCCTGATAATATGTTCATAATAATTACGCTGCCAGAGTTTGCCAGTAAATGGTTTCAAATTATTGTGTTTTATATGACGGATATATTCATTGGTTGTCATCGTTTTAAACCATTGCACAATTATTGGAATGGATGAACGCACAATGTAACCAACATTTTTTTCGATTTTTCGTAGAAGCGAACCTGTGTGTTCGCCCATATTAACACCCCAACAATTTATATCCATTGAATTTTTTTCATCGTTTAATTTTTCATTTTTATCATCGTAGGGGCAGACCTGCGTGTCTGCCCTATTTGTGATTGGTAAAATATCAATGGGTGAACATATGGGCGGACACATAGGTCTGCCCCTACGGGGATT
>JAAYUT010000589.1 GCA_012517485.1 Candidatus Atribacter fermentans | reverse complement strand
TTCTAAATGTCGATCCCAGTTTCCTTCGGCGTAAAAAAGAACTTGAATTCCGTGTTTCCATATTTCTTCGATGATTGGTTTGAGAGTAGGCCAAAAGATATTCTGAAAATGATCAAGAGAAATAAGAGGCACGCAACTACGATGCATCCAGAAACCAATGGGAACTTGTCTTTTTGGATCAGCACTATCAAGAGCGACTTGAAGAAGATGTGGCATCATCGCTTCACATGCTTCTAATACCTTTTTAGGTTGATAGCAGAGATCGTTAGCCAGCCCATAATATCCCCTCAATTTGTCTGCAAGGATATCAAGAGGAGCCTTAAGAATACCGCAGATTGCTGACACAGTTCCACATTCGGTTTGTAGAGATTTGGCTAAATTTCCTAAAACATTAAAATATTCGGTCATAGCCATGCCACCCTTAAGCAAGGCAAGATTATGGCGCTCGTTAATTGGTTGACCAGGGGGTTGGATTTCACTTGAAACTCGAGGTAGCCAAATATTAAATAAGTAACCGGTAGGATCAGCTATTAATAAATCATAGTCCTTAGCTGGCATGAAAGCTTTTTCCTCGGGAGGTTCTTTATACTGGAAGCCAACTTGGGGCGGCAGATCAATACCAGGAATACCATAATAAGTAAGACCTATTGCCTGTACGAGACCAGTCCAACAATAGATCATATTTGCGGGAATGGCATCCCAGTCAAAATCATGAGCACATTTCAAATAAGCTTTTACTGCGTAACGATAATCATGAGTTGCTTGTTGGGCGGTATAACCAGCGTATTGAGAAGCGAATTCAGCAACAAAAGGACGGATAGGAATCATATCCGGTTTGCCGTTTCTCATAGCGGTGACATATCTCTTGAGACGGCTTTGATAAAGTTCCTCGGTGGTCATCCGGACTCCTCCTTGTTGTAAAATCAATTGACATTTTTCATTTTACCATGTTTCATGATACACACAATAAATAACAAGTATAAAGATCAAACCGATGTCGACCAAACGAATGGAAGTTGATATTTTTGAGTAGCGGCCGACATCGATCTGTGTCAATAGATTTATTCTAACCCCACGTATTCATACATGGTATTTCCGGCATGACTGAAATCCAGCTCCTTACCCCTCCCTTCTTTGAGTGCGACTCGGCAGAGGTCAATAGCACCATCTAATAAAAATCCAGGAATATTCAAGTCATCACATAGTTTTTTCATATAATTTAAATCTTTCAGTCCGAGCTCAAGAGCAAAGTCCATGCGATAATTTTTATTTATGTATTTTTCGCTATAAAACTGGAAAACCCAGTTGGAAAATACCTCATTATTGAGAGATTTATAGAGCTCTTGTGGATTAATACCATATTTGGCAATAATAGGATAGAGCTGAGCGTAAATGAGCGCTTGAGAAAGTCCGGCGAAATTTTGAGCAATTTTGATTAAATGTCCATTTCCCGATGGTCCTACATAGTCATAGTGTTTACAGTAACAACGAAGGAGGTCATCAACTTTATCAACATCTTCTTTATCACCAGCTGCTACAGCAATTAATTCACCCCTATCGGCTTCGGCAGGGCCAGCGATGAGCGGAGAGTCAACCAAACCTCCTCCAGCAGCTTTTATTTTGCTGTGAAGTGTACGAGTCGACATAGGATAACTGGTCGAAGTATCAACAATGATTTTCCCTTGAACTCCTTCAGCTAAAAATTCGTTGATGATTTTCTCAACTACCATAGAATTTGGAAGTGAGAGAAAAATGACTTCACTATTTTTTAAAACTTCCAAAGGCGAATGAGCTAAAACAGCCTTTCCTTTAAAGAGTTGCATGGCATCCTCATTAATATCAAAAACAGTTAAGTAGTTCCCCTTAAGAATTAAATTCTTACACATACCCCTTCCCATGTTGCCTAATCCAATAAACCCAACTTTTCTCATGATATTAAAATCCTCCCTTTTTAATGATTTAAATATAAAATAATAAACACCTACTTTACAGCGCACGGTTTCCCATTATCAAATTGCTTCCATTGCTATACTCTCTCTTGCTTACTATAATGAATATTCATCGGTCTTGACGTTGACTAAATTCTCAAAAACGATATCTAGTCTTATTCTAACATCTGGGACATTTACTTTTAATCAACCAAAAAGACACTCAATACTTAGATAATAAAATTATATACTAATTTATTGTTGCCTTGATGGTTGCTGCTTTATTCTATAATAGATAA
>JAAYUT010000588.1 GCA_012517485.1 Candidatus Atribacter fermentans | reverse complement strand
CCGTTTTTTCTGCAGGTCAATTTCGTCATGGTCCTTACGAACTTGCTGTCAATCCTATGCTGGCAATAATTCTTTCTCTTCATGGCAAAACGCAAAAACTTACTTCCTCTCTTGCTCAAGAACTTATTCAAAAAGGGGTTCAGGTTCTTTTGATTGGTGAAAAAGGATTTTCATTTTCAGAAAAATGTCAACGATTTCAATTGCTCCCAGTTCGATGTAATGATGAATATTTTGCTCCCGTAACAGCCATTGTTTATCTTCAAATTATTGCCTATTATGCAGCAATAAGAAAAGGTATTGAACCAGGAACTGCCGAGATTGTGAAGAAAATAACTCTTAGGGAGTAAACCATGAAAAAAGTATTTGTAGCAGGGAATATTAGCCTCGACCTTATATTAGGTGAAATTGATAACTTTCCTGGTTGGGGTGTGGAGTTACTCATTCCAGGGTATATAATGCGACCGGGTGGTCAAGCAAGCAATACCGTGCTGGCTTTAGGGAGTTTAAAAATTCCTGTATATGTGATAGGAACGATTGGTGTCGACAATGTTGGTCAGGACATTCGCCAAGCTTTTGAAAAGTGGGGTGTTCACAGCGACTATTTATTTGCCCTTCCTCACGTACCGACTGGTTTATCGGTTGCAGTAACAAATAGAGCAACCCATGAAAGGACTTTTTTAACCGAACTTGGTGCACAAAAAGAATTATCATATATTCATCTTGAAGAAGTATTTTCTAATATTCGAAATGGCGATTATTTATTAATATGTGGATATTTTCTCAGCAATTCCCTAAGAAATGATAATTTTGTTCACTTTCTTCGAAAAGTAAAAAAAGAAAAACCTAAAACAATTCTTTTGCTTGATACCGGATGGCCACCTGAAGGTTGGACAAATCAAGTTAAAATTGAAGTATTCAATCTCCTTCCATTCATTGATTACTTTCTACCCAACGAAATTGAGGTTGAACACTTAACCAACAAAAGACCGATGGAGATTTTCAATATATGGTCCGGAACGCTCATCGTAAAAACTGGTAAAGACGGTAGCAAAATAATGACACGTGAAAAAGTGTATCATATCCCGACAATTTCCGTAGAAGTAAAAGATACTATTGGTGCCGGAGATTATTTTAATGCCGGCTTTATTTGGGGTCAATGGAAGGGTTTTGATCTTTTACAATCCACCCGTGCTGCAAACATTATTGCCTCCCTTAATATTTCCTTTGATGCTAAACGGTCAAAATTATCGAATCCAGACGATATTGAAAGAAGACTGAAAGATTTCATGTAATTAAATTAGTGTAAATTATCTTATCTAGCTTTTCCTCTGATACTGTATAATAAATGAATATGTTGTCAATTTTTTAAAAAGTGAAGTGAGGAGTAAAATAGGTTGATGATCTTTCAACACCCTATGTACCGCAACTTCAAACGCTTTAGAGAAATAATACGAGTATTTAATAAGTATGGATTTGCCCTTCATCGTTTGGTTCTTTTTGAACGCTGGACTTTTCCCATGATTTCTAAGCAAATCTTAGCTAATCCTCCTCAAATCAACCTCAGAATGGCGTTAGAAGAACTCGGAACAACGTTTATTAAAATTGGTCAAATCTTAAGCACTCGGATTGATCTTTTTTCAGAAGAATATTGTCGTGAACTAAAAAAACTTCAGGATGATACGACACCAGTTCCTTTTGAAGAAATTCGAGATGTTATCGAGTTAGAACTGAGGGCAAAAATAGAGGAGATTTTTTTAGATTTCGATCCAATTCCTATTGCTTCAGCATCAATAGCT
>JAAYUT010000587.1 GCA_012517485.1 Candidatus Atribacter fermentans | reverse complement strand
ATTTCCTCGGTGAGATGAAGGTAGGAAGGTTCGTTAGATTCCGTGGTTTTTTTATACTCCTCCCTCTTCTTAAACTTCACTGTCAACCCATTTTCTTCATTTTCGTATTTAAATGTATAATCAATTTGGTTTTTCAAAGGAGGGGAAAACCTTGATTCTAAGAATTTTTCATTTCTTTAAAATCTTAATGTTAATCGTTTTGGTCGTTTCCATTGTTGGGTTCGCTTTTCTAATGAATAGCTGCACTCCTGAAGTCTGTACAACTTGGTCACGGTTTTGTGTTGCCACGTTAGTCGGCGCCCCATCTCCAAATGAGATCAACGAATGCCCGTCAGAAGTTCATATCTGTCCCGGTGAAACTGCTGTTCTCTACTGGAATGTCTCAAGTGATGTAACTTCAATAAAAATTACTTCTGAATTCGGAACGACGTATGGACCTTTTACTGCCACATCCGGTTCTCAATATGTAAGTCCCCTGGTTACTACCCGTTATACCCTAAGAGCTGAAGGACAATGTAAAACTGAAAATATTGTTACAGTTCATGTTGTCGCTGGTGGAGAAACCCAAACATTATTGGCAAAAGGAAGTCCGGAAACCGGTGTATGGGTTGTTAAAGTATCTCCGATTACAACCAGTACAAGCATAATTGTTAACCTTATCAAAACACTTCCTTGTGCTGATGGAAGTTTTTGGAATAAATGGAGCTTAAAAAAAACCGACCTTGATTCCCATGTCACTTTTTTAGATGTCACTGACGTTAATTCTTCAGCTAATGATATTCCTTTGGTTGGATCGTGGGAATTTACTCCCAAAGACGCATCCTACCAAAAAGAAACCGCCTGTTTTTTAGTAACGATCAAATGTACTGAAGTCCAGCCAACATCAACACCTAGCCCTTTTCCTACCTATAGCCCTCCACCTCCAACCCATCAATAAATTTTTACAAATACATATTTTTAAGTGAAAGGATTCTCAGCATAAATGAGAATCCTTTCACTTATTCCCTTCTTAAATCACCTTAATAGCCAATAACAGCTCCCCTTCAGCGGTTACATCACCTTTCAACGAGAAAGAATTTATATCTTACGCCCCTTCATAGTATTTCAGAAGAGGATAGATCTTCCTACTCCTTTCGTGGCACCAATTAATGATGAAAATCCAAGTATTCAACATGCCTTGGCATGTAGCTACCTTAAAATTAAATTATTAGGGCTTGATTTATCATGCCTGTTCTTATACCGTTATTGCGAGGAATCCAACCGTTTTTTGGTTGGATAACGTGGCAATCTCATTGAGTCTTTTTTTAAATAATGAAAAGATGAGATCCTCAAGCAGGAAAGCACCACTCAGGATGAAGGGCGTGGTAGCAGAGAGATCCTCACGGCTTTAAAAAAGCGAAGCCTCAGTATGACTGATGAAAGGTACACTCCCCGCCGCAAAAGCGGCACCTCTCCAAAGAGGGGAAATTGTTGAATTCATTCCCCCATTGAGGAGGGATTCAAGGTGGGTGCCTTTATCTTTTTTGTTTCATCACTTTTCACTTATTCTAATATTTTACGGAAAGCAAATATTCCCATCTTCTTTCAACAAGACAAATCTCATTTTTTAAAATTCAATGATAAAATAGAAAAAACGGGATCTTCTAGCGAAGTCTTGTCGTCTCTTCAATGAAAATGAAAGTTGGATTGGTATGAGTGTTATTGGATTAGACATTGGCACTTCTTCGTCAAAAGGGATTTTGCTTTCAGATCAGGGCCAAGTTATTGGTAAGTCCTATCGAGAGTATGCAATTTCCTCCAAATTCGAAACTCACCTGGAACTGAATCCAAACCAGGTGTGGAAAGCCATCATCTCTATTTTAAACGAACTCGCCTCTCTGGAAAAAAAACAAAATATAAAAGCAATCAGCATTTCTGCCATGGGTGACACTGTTACCCCCTTTGATCATCAACTGGTTCCTTTATACAACAGCCTGCTCGCCTTTGACACCAGATCAACACCAGAATCAATTTCCCTCAGTGAAAAGCTGGGAGAAAAATGGATTTTTGAAACCACCGGGATGCCAATCCATCCAACCTATTCAGCCTGTAAGATATTGTGGTTAAAACATCATCATCCTCGCCTATTTTACAAAACCGACAAGTTTTTATGTTATGAAGATTATATTTCGGCTCAACTTGGTTCTGACTATGCAATCAGTTACTCAAGTGCCGCGAGAACCCTGTTTTTCGATTTACATCAAAAAACCTGGAATAAAAAAATCCTCGCCGAATGTTCGGTAAAGGAAGATCAACTTTCTCGACCCTGTCCTTCTGGCACACCCATTGGCCATCTCAGCAAAAAAGTTTCCAAAGAAACCACTCTTTTAGAAAAAACTCAAATTATCTGCGGAGGACATGATCAACCATGTGGAGCAATCGGTATGGGTGTCATTACCGAAGGTTCGGCCTTGGATACAACCGGGACCATTGAAGTCATTCTTGTCCCATTTTTCCAACCCCATCTCAATGAAACCATGTTCAATGCCAAAATCTGCTGTTATTCCCATTGCTATCCCAATACCTACTGCTCTTTTTCTCAAGTTTTAACTGCTGGCGCTGCCTATCAATGGTTTAAGGACAATTTTTTCCCTATGAGCCCTAATCAAGAAAATTATTCTCAGGAAAGCATCTATCATGCTATTGAGGTAAACATGCCCCACCACCCTAAAAGCCTTTATTTTGTTCCTTATCTATCAGGGAGCGGAAACCCAACGATGAACCCAAATGCGAAAGGTGTTTTTTATGGTTTGACTTTAAAAACCAAAATAAATGACTTAGCACGGGCTGTTCTCGAAGGAATAACCTACGAAATGAGAATCAATCTTGAACTCATGGAATCCATATCGAATATTTCGATTCCTAAAATAAAGTCGGTAGGTGGAGCATCACGATCTAACTTTTGGCTCCAATTAAAAGCAGATATTACAGGTAAAACAATTTTATCTTCAAAAAATGTGGAAGCTGGCTGTTTAGGAGCAGCTATTCTTGCCGGCATTGGGACCGGTATATTCACAACTTTTGAAGAAGGTATCGATGCTGTCAATCGAAATATAGAATATCATGAATTTTCTCCAAATAGAGAAATGAATAACGTATATAATGAAAAATATCATGAATATCAAATGCTCAATAAAACTGTAAGTCAACTATTTTCTTTCATTTAATACTATTTTTGGATTGAAAAACTTCTTAAAAAAGTGTTTTCACCATTTTCAATGAACAAATGAAAAGACAGCTCACGCTGTTTCAA
This sequence comes from Candidatus Atribacter fermentans, assembly GCA_012517485.1. Classification (GTDB taxonomy): domain Bacteria; phylum Atribacterota; class Atribacteria; order Atribacterales; family Atribacteraceae; genus Atribacter; species Atribacter fermentans. Next base: position 204 of record JAAYUT010000587.1, on the reverse strand, counting down.
AAAACTATATTTTTTGGGGCAATATGCCATTCGCCAATAAAGACCTAAGAAAGGATAACGAATATGTCAAACCAACTAAAAAATATTCTCATTTGGGGAGCGGGGAAGATTGGTCGAGGTTTTATCGCAGATTTATTTAATAAGGCGGGATATAAATTAACCTTTGTTGATTCCAACCAGGAATTGATCCACCAATTAAATACT
>JAAYUT010000586.1 GCA_012517485.1 Candidatus Atribacter fermentans | reverse complement strand
TGCCTTTAAGAAACTAAAAGAATACGGCTTTTATCAAGGGACAGAACATCGTACCATTAAATACCTGAATAATTTGATTGAACAAGACCATCGTCCAGTAAAGAGACGCAATAAATTCTATCGAAGTTTACGCACTGCCTCAACCACGATTAAAGGCATGGAAGCCATCCGAGGATTATATAAGAAAATCCGAAAAGAAGGCACTCTCTTCGGGTTTTCGGTCTGTACTGAAATCAACGTATTATTGGGAATCCCAGCTTAAATCATAGATACCGTAAGGGATTTTATTCTTTACGCCGATTGTAAAATTAAGCTAGACAACTAATCATAACCACCCTTCAAAAGGGTGGTTTGCTCTGAGGCTATAAGCCTCTGCTACTAGCCAGCGTCTCAAGGCGCTGGCTTTCACCTTGTTCAAGCCACATTGGTTCTGTCACTTTTGCTATCTCTAAAGAGACAACTCTATCACTTCTTAACCCTTAAAAGGGTCTTCATATTCTCGAACACTCAACTTATCTAGTGCTATATCATGTTTTTCCTGTTCTTGAATATATTTTTTGATGGTCGCTTCATTAAGACCAACTGTACTCACGTAGTATCCTTCCGACCAAAAATGACGATTGCCAAATTTGTATTTTAAGTTTGCATGCTTGTCAAACATCATCAACGCGCTCTTTCCTTTCAGATACCCCATAAAACTTGACACACTTATTTTTGGTGGAATACTTAAAAGTAAATGTACATGGTCCGGCATCATGTGACCTTCAATTATTTCGACTCCCTTATAGCTACATAACCGCTTAATAATTTCTTGAAGACTTGCGCGGTATTGATTATAGATAATTTTTCTTCTATACTTTGGAGTGAATACGATATGGTATTTGCACATCCACTTCGTATGGGCTAAGCTATTTGTTTTATTAGCCAACACTATCTCTTCCTTTCGTTAACAATATGGCCTGAACAACTATATTTTAACGCTTAAGAAGAGATTTTTTGTATAACTTTTTATCTTCCACCCGCATAGCAGGTGGTTTTTTGTTTCGCACGCGTTGCGAGCTCAACCGGGTCTAAAGACAACAACAAAAAGAAAAGACTTACAGTACTGTAAGTCCTTTCGCAATACTATTCTTGTGCTCTTTCTTTACTAAATTCATACTTTGCAAGTGCTCTTTTACGTTGTTCTTTATGGTCCACTATCGGCAACGGATACGTTTCACCTAACTGAATCCCATATTCTTTTTGTTGTGCTTCGGTCATTTTTTCAGGTTGATGGATAAATTTATTTGGTATTGCTTTTAACTCTGGTACAAACGTTCGAATAAAGTCTCCTTTTGGATCAAATTTTTCGGATTGCGTAGTCGGATTGAAAATTCGAAAATAAGGAACTGCATCGGTACCTGTCGAAGCCGCCCATTGCCAGCCGCCAATATTGCTTGCCGGATCATAGTCAACTAGCATCTGCTGAAAATACTTTTCACCCCAGCGCCAATCGATTAAAAGATCCTTAGTTAAAAAAGAAGCTGTGATCATCCGCAAACGATTGTGCATCCAGCCGGTTTCATTCAACTGACGCATCGCCGCATCCACGATTGGAAACCCCGTTTGACCAGCTTGCCATTTTTTAAAGTCAGCTCGTTTATTTTCCCATTCGACATATCGATAATTTTCTTGGATACTTTCTTCTTTTTGTTTTGGAAAAGCTACGTAGATCATGTGGTAAAAATCACGCCAGCACAATTCTTTTTCGAATGTCGTTTTACCGGTCGAATTCGGTGCCTTTTGAACTACTTGCCAAACTGTACGAATCGAAATTTCACCGGTACGCAAGTGACGAGACAAGCGACTGGTTTGATCTGCTTCAGGAATATCGCGCTTTTGATCATATACTTTAAGATCTTCTTTGACAAATTTCTTCAGTCGTTCTATTGCATAGGCTTCACCTAAAGGCTGATCGTCAAGCACAGGTAATTGCTCACAAAACGTCTTGAATCGCGCTTCTTCTTTTTCAAAAATCAGCTGACTTTTTACTGTCGTTTTGCTTAAATTCACTTCGATTGGACTTTCCTTCACTTGCTCGATCCATTTTTTATAGTACGGTGTATAGACTTTGTAATAGTTACCATTTCGTGTAATTTCTCTTGCTCCATGCAGATACCCATCCATAAATTCGTGGACTTGGATCTTTTGTTCTTTAAAAAAAGTACGCATTTCTTGATCACGAGTAGCGCCATATCCCGTTTCATCAGTATTAAAATAAATATCTGTAATTTCTGGCACAGCCTTCAATAGTTCTTTAAATGAATCTTTAGGATTTCCAAAATGAACATGCAAGTGGCGATGTTGATCGATTTGTTTTTTTAGATACGCTACACTTGAAAAAAAGGCCTGATGGTTAGGACTGCCTTCGATAAATTGTTCTGGATTTAATTGAAAAAATAAAATCAATTCCTCTGATTCCTCACAAGCTTTTGCTAGTGCTTTATTATCTGAAAGTCGTAAATCTTTACGAAACCACATTACTGAAGTCATCGTCATTTCCTCCCACTTGTTTTTATCTAGTATACGTGATTTAAAAAAATTATAGCATTATTATACATAACAAACAAGCAGAGCAACGGATGGTTTTAACGAAACATCCATTGCTCTGCTTGTTTTCATAGGTTTTTGGGGAGGTATCAAAAGATACTTATTTTTATTAGATTTCTTTCACAATATTTCGTTGACTTTTTTCTATGTCTCTACTTATTCTATCAATAATTCGTATTTTAGAACAACTGATAACTAGCAGCTGTTGATTTTCTTGGGAAAATTCCTTATCGTATCAACTTAGGTCATCCCAAAGGTTCTGTTGCGAAGTTTTAAAATAAAATACAACCTCTCTGAATTTCAATTATCTTAGGCTGATATTCCCATTAAGATTTTGATTTCAGTAGAGACCGAAAAGCCGAAGAGTGTTCCATTTCTTCGGTTCTTTTTGTATAT
>JAAYUT010000094.1 GCA_012517485.1 Candidatus Atribacter fermentans | reverse complement strand
CTCACGCCCTCGAAAAACGAGGGCTCAGGATGACACTGCATTATAGTTTTTATGGTGAATTGTATTTTAAGGATAAATTTGTTACCCTATGAGGAACTCTTTTAAAGAATGAATATAAATAATAGGGATGTGACATGAAAAAATATCGAACCATTCATTTAATCGTTCTTTTATACCTGATACTTATCGTTAGTTTTCCAGGTTTGACTGCGGAATCAAGATTATCATGGAACGATTTTATTACTTCTCTAAAAAACATCTTAGGGCCTTCAATCGTAATTAATCAAAACCGATCCAATACTCAATTCGTTACTCGTCTCGATGCTGCTCGAACCATAATTGATGCTCTTTCATACAACGATTTATACAATTATTTTGATGCTGGTTCAATCCCTTTCCAGGATATTCAAAATTTAAATGAAGATGAAAAAAAGGTTGTTATTCTCTCCACTCAACTCAATCCACCTTTATTTTCCGGTGATGCTCGAGGTCTTTTCCGACCTCACGATCCACTCACACCTAAAGAATTTTCTTTTTTAAAGGAAAAATTAAAAAACTATTCACAAGGGAATATTTATTATGAATCATCAAAAATCATAGAACCAGGAATAATGCTTATAGTTAAAAAGTGGGGATTTGGTGAACCAGTTGCTCTCCCTTCGGCATCTTCCTCAGAACCAACAGCCTACCTTCAAGTTGGGGCTTTCAGTGAGCGATTTCGTGCTGAAAATACTTCAACATTTTTAAAAGAGCTTGGTTATACTCCCTCAATTGTTGAGGAACAGTCACTATTTAAAGTTCGAGTTGGTCCTTTCCCGGCTCAAGATCTTCCTTCAATTCAGGAAAAACTTAAAAAACAAGGTTTTCCCAGTGTCCCGGTTATACAAAAAAATGTAATCAGTAGACCTGAATCGAAAGTTGAAGGTGGGGCAGTTTTTTCCTTAGCTTTACTCTATGATCCGAATATATCAACCTATACTCCCGAAGTAGTCTTAGCACACAACAAAATACTTGAAAGGGAAAAAATGAGCATCATTGCTAGTCAAAACAATGCTTTTTTTGCCATTAATGCTGGCTTTTTTAGCCAAGATGGTGAACCAATTGGACTTTTGATGATCAAGAGAAAAGTTTTAAGTGACCCCCAAGATGGTTGGTATTCTTTAGGAATTACTCAAAATAAGGAATTGGTTTTTGGTATGGTGCATCTCAATGTAACTGCTTTTCTTCCTAACCAAAAAGGATTTGCTATTCATGGGATTAATCGTTCTAATCACGGAGATGAAATTATTCTTTTCGATGATAATTATAATGGCAAAACTCCTCGAACTCAGGGAGTAGAAACTGTCGTGGTAAATGGTATTATTCAGGTGACTTCTCGAACTAATGGTGAAACTTCAATACCCAAGGGTAGTTTTATCCTTCAGGGAAAAGGTGATGAAGCTGATTGGATGTTACAAAATCTCTATCCTGGGTTACCTCTATCAGTTAAAATGACCATCCTTCCTGAAACTGGGGATCTGGAAAAATGGTTGAGAGCCGAATACATTCTCAGTAGTGGTCCTCTTCTTTTCCAAAATGGTTTAGCTGGTCCTTTTGGCGAATTTCGTAAAGAAATTGTCGAAAAGAAACATCCACGATCCGTTGTCGGACAAACTCAAGATGGAAAAATTCTCTTTCTTGTCGTCGATGGCCGACGTCCTGGCCATAGTTCAGGTTTAACAATTCCTGAGTTAGTTGAAGAACTAAAATACTATCAGGTTATCGATGCTCTTAACCTTGATGGTGGTGGTTCGGTTTCCTTTTATCTTCAGGGAAAAATTCTCAATTGGCCTTCTGACTTAACAGGAGAAAGAAAAATCTCAACCGCAATCATCCTGAGATAACCTGTCAAAAGAAATTCCGACTTTATATATTCTGGTCATTCAGTTGGGTATAAACCTTAATCTAAGTTTTCTTTGAACCACATCTAAAATCTCAATTGGTTCTTTAAGATAAAATTCGGGATGAAGCTCTAAAACTGAATTTGAGTCAATTGTGCCCCAGGATGCAAAAAGAAATGGAATACCAGCTGCCTTAGCCGCCATGATATCGTACCGGCTATCACCCACATAAACAACCTCATGGGGCTTCACCCCCAAACGAGAACATGCTTCAAACAATGGGTCAGGATTGGGCTTGGGGCGGGGCGCTTCATCAGCACAGATAATAACTTGAAAAAAATGATTCAGCCCAAATGCATCAAATTGAAAGGAAAATTCTGAGCGCACTTTCGATGTAACCAAGGCCATTGATAAGCCCCATTCCTTTAAACTCTCAAGAACCGTAACAATTCCTGGAAAGAGATCCACTTCATGCATTTTTTCCTTAATATGCTCTTGCCATCGTTGGATGTAAAGCATTCTTATTTCCTGAGGAATCTCAAGAATCCCCATGGTAACTGGGCTGGGAATACCCAAAGAAAAATGAAAAAACTCGCGATTCTTTTGTTGACCAGTCATTTCATAATGAGTTTGTACGATTGCATCCAAAAAAAT
>JAAYUT010000093.1 GCA_012517485.1 Candidatus Atribacter fermentans | reverse complement strand
GCGTGAGGATCTCATCTTTTCATTATTGAAAAAAGTATGAAATGAGATTGCCACGTCGCAGAGGACGCTCCTCGCAATGACGGAGTAGGAATAATTCAAATCCCCCTAACCCCCTTTTCTAAAGGGGGATAACGATTCCTGAGTCAGTATTTTTCACCCTCATCCTTTTCTTCTCCCATCAATGGAGAAGGTGCATATTCCTATTCCCCTAAACAGGTTCCAGTTGAACGAGCAAGTTTCAATAAAGAATGATCCAAAGGTATGGTTTTAAGTTTTTCAATAGCTTTTTTAATAGAAACCGGCTTAATTTCATTACCTCGCAGAGCCGGAAACAATCCAAATTGTTCTTGAGCAACTAGATCCACTGCTGCTGCTCCAAAACGACTGGCGAGAACTCGATCATAAGGAGTAGGAGATCCCCCTCTCAATAAATGACCAAGAATAACTGCTCGAGTTTCAATACCAGTTTTATCTTCAATCTGTTCACTAATAACATGTCCAACTCCACCTAAACGAATTTGGTCATGACTCTCTTCCACTTTTCGAAACACTGTAAAATCTCCATTTCGAGGTTTCGATCCTTCGGCAACTATTACGATGCTAAATTTTTTCCCGGCGGCTATTCGTTTTCGAATAAAAGTACAGACATTTTCAATATCATAAGGAATCTCAGGAATGAGAATGACATCACCACCACCGGCTATACCAGAATACAACGCAATCCATCCTGCATACCGACCCATTACTTCCACCACCATAACCCGATGATGGGCTTGAGCAGTGGTATGAAGTCGATCAATTGCTTCGGTGGCAACCCATACTGCAGAGTCAAAACCAAAGGTAAAATCGGTTTCTGACAAGTCATTATCGATAGTTTTTGGAACTCCCACAATGTTCAAACCTTTTTTAATAAAACCATCGGAAATATGAAAAGTCCCGTCGCCTCCAATAGTAATGAGAGCTTGCAAACCCAGGGAGTGATAATGATCTATTACTTCTTGAGATAAATCTTTGAAACAAAGCTTTCCATATTCAGTGCAGGGATATTTGAAAGGATTGGCTTTATTCGAGGCTCCCAAGATTGTTCCTCCCAAGGGCATAATTCCTGACACATCATTATATTGAAGGGTTCTCCATCTTCCTTCAACTAACCCTTCAAAACCATCAAAAATCCCGTATATTTCCATTTGGTAATCTAATATCGCTTTTTTTACCACAGCATGAATCACGGCATTAATACCTGGACAATCACCACCAGCACTGAGTACTCCAATTCGATTTCTAGACATGTCTCTAATCACCTCTCTAAAATTGCAACCGCTCGTGTAAAACTGCTGTCAATTCCTTCCACTCGATAAGGAAAGGCAAAAAATACGAAAGGAGTCACTGTGATTTGATCCAAGTTATCCAAACCTTCGATAATCAAAATATCCTGAGCCATGAGGATTTGATGAAAATCCCGGGTTTTTTCAATGGTTTTTCCAAGATGAAAATAAGTATCAATTCCAACCATTTTTACTCCATGATCGCGAAACCAAACACCTGCTTCTGGGGAGAAAGAAGGTAGCAATTCTCGTTTTCCAGTTTGTTTCACTTTTTTCATATTCTCTTTATCACAATTTCGTCCAATAACAATATCACCTTTTTCAATTCTTTGTCCCAGTTGACTTTCAAGAAGGTCATTGGTCACTTCATCATGAGTTTCACTTACATCAAAAAAATCGCAAAACCAAGCACGACCACAAAAGGTTTCGAGCGAAAACTGTTCCAAATCTTTCCCACCCTCAAAAAAATGAGCTGGACTTTCTATATGGGTTCCAACATGAGAATGGGTAAAAATTTCATGTTTCCAGGTTCGATCATGCAAGAAACTTCGTTCAACTCGAAATGGGCGAGTAGGTGTCCCTGGAGGAACAATTTTCTGGGAAAGGTCAACCAACTTCAGATCTTTGCCGGTAAATAAGTTTTTCATATCAATCCTCCTGGCATTGGAATTCTACCTTGATTATTTTACAATATAAAAAGAAATATAAAACCACCATGCCCCAGAAAGAAGGATAATCTATGTTATTCCATACCTTTTGTCATATCCCCTCAATAGGAGAGAAGACGGAGAGAAAAATTTGGCAGGAAGGTATTTTTAATTGGGACGATGCTCTAACCAACTCTCAGTTTCGAAAAATTCTCCCTTTAAATATTGCCGATCGGGCATATTCGATGGTGGCTCGTTCTTATGAAAAGATTGAAAAAAAAGATGTCCACTTTTTTAAAGAAAAACTTCACAATTTTAACCGTTGGAGAATTTTTTCTCATTTTCGTTCACAAGCAGTATTCTTAGATATTGAAACGAGCGGATTAAATCCACCCAACGATTATATTACCGTTATTACACTTTTTGATGGGAAAAAGATTAAAACTTATGTACAAGGCATCAATATGTTTGATTTCATTGATGATATTTCACATTATCAAATCATTATTACTTTTAACGGAAAGTGTTTTGATCTTCCTTTTATAGAAAGATACTTCGATATCAAGCTACCACATGTTCATTTTGATCTAAGGTTTATGTTGAAAAGTTTAGGTCTTTCAGGTGGATTAAAAGTCTGTGAAAAATCTTTAGGAATAGATCGAGGTCAATTGAAAGGTATCGATGGCTATATGGCCGTTCTTCTCTGGCAAAAATATTTGGAAGGCTGTATCGAAGCTTTAGAAACTCTCATTGCATATAACGTTGAAGATACTGTCAATCTTGAAAAGCTTATGGTCTATTTTTATAACTTTAAAGTTAGCGAGCTTTCTTTTCCTCATTTAACTCTTGAAGAACCTCGAAAAAAAATTCAAATCGCTTCCCGGATTTATCCTGAAGTAATTAATGAAATCCGCTATGAAAAATTACGATTTTTAAAGAAAGGGAGGGTTTAATTTGGTAGGATCAGTTTCTCAAGAGGATATCCAATCCATTCTCCATGCCGATGAAAGTGATCCATTTCATATTTTAGGAATGCATTCCGTAAAAAGTATTCCAGGAGTTTTTGTTCGATTATTTTATCCTGGTCTTCTGTCTGTTGAGGTTATTGATCCTGAACAACCTCAACAACCATGGACAATGGACCGAATTCATTCCGAAGGCTTTTACGAGGTATATATACCCAACCGAAGTTTTTTTCGATACCTTTTGAAACTAACCAAAAAGAATGGCGAAATTATTTTAACCCGAGATCCCTATTCCTTCCTTCCTCTCCTTACCGATTTAGATATTTATCTTTTTAACGAGGGGACCCACCTCGCTATTTACGATTTTTTAGGAGCTCACATCAAGACCATCGATAATACAATGGGAACACTTTTTTGCGTTTGGGCTCCCAATGCTCGACGGGTAAGTGTGGTAGGAGATTTCAATGAATGGGATGGCCGAATTCATCAAATGAGAATGATTGGTTCATCCGGAATATGGGAAATATTTATCCCAAATGTCCCTTTGGAAGCACGATATAAGTTCGAAATTAAAACCCAAGAAGGGCATCTTCTTTTGAAATCTGATCCAGTAGCCTTTTATGCAGAAAAGTCTCCACTCACTGCTTCAATTACTTACGACCTGAGCGGTTATAATTGGCATGACCAAGATTGGATTGAAAAACGCCAATTATCCAACCCTCTTATTACCCCGATGAGTATTTACGAAGTCCATCTTGGATCATGGAAAAAAGGAGAGAACTCTTCTTTTCTTAGTTACCGGGAATCAGCACATCAATTGGTAGATTACGTTCGGGAAATGGGTTTCACTCATATTGAACTTCTCCCTATTTGCGAACACCCATTCAATGGATCTTGGGGATATCAAGCCACCGGGTATTTTGCTCCCACCAGTCGTTTTGGAGAACCAAAGGATTTTATGTATTTTGTTGATTATTGCCATCAAAATGGGATAGGTGTAATTCTGGATTGGGTTATCGCTCATTTTCCTAAAGATGGTCATGGACTGGGACGCTTTGATGGTACTGCGCTTTATGAACATATTGATCCAAGAAAAGGTGAACACCCCCATTGGGGGAGTTATATTTTTAATTATGGTCGTAAAGAGGTACGCTGTTTTTTAGTCTCCAATGCCATGTATTGGTTGAAAGAATACCATATTGATGGCTTACGAGTTGATGCCGTAGCATCAATGCTCTATCTTGATTACGGTCGAAATCAAGGCGAATGGCTTCCTAATCAATACGGCGGGAAAGAAAACCTTGAAGCAATTGACCTCATTCGTTATTTCAATGAAAGCGTTTACCATCGATTCCCTGGAATTATGACTATAGCCGAAGAGTCCACAGCATGGCCAGGCGTAACTCTTCCACCTTATACAGGTGGTTTAGGATTTTTGTTTAAATGGAATATGGGGTGGATGAATGATTTTCTCGCTTATATGAGTAAAGATCCTATATATCGTAAATATCACCATCAAAATTTAACTTTCCCTCTTATGTATGCATTTTCTGAAAATTTCATTTTACCCTTATCCCACGATGAGGTTGTTCACGAAAAACGCAGCATGATAAATAAAATGCCCGGTGATTGGTGGCAAAAGTTCGCCAATCTTCGTCTTTGTTATGCGACCATGTTTGGGTTCCCAGGTAAAAAACTACTCTTTATGGGAAATGAAATTGGTCAATGGAGTGAATGGGATCATGATGCTGAAATAAATTGGTTTTTGCTCGATTACGACACCCATCGAAAACTCCAGTTATTCATAAAAGATCTCAACCATATTTATAAACAGGAAAAATCACTCTGGGAAGTTGACAATTCTTGGAAAGGTTTTGAATGGATCGATTGTGAGGATTCAAATAATTCTATTCTTTCCTTTATTCGGAAAAGCAGGAATTCCGATGATTTTTTAGTTTTCGCCTGTAATTTTACTCCAGTTCCGCGCTTTGGACATCGATTAGGTGTTCCTAAAAAAGGTGTCTATCATGAAGTGTTGAATAGTGATTCTGAAATTTATGGAGGAAGCAATTTCGGCAACCTTGGGCAGGTTTATTCTCAAAACATTCCCAGTCATGGAAAGCCCTATTCGGTAGACTTAAACCTCCCCCCTTTGGGTTGTGTCATTTTAAAACCG
>JAAYUT010000585.1 GCA_012517485.1 Candidatus Atribacter fermentans | reverse complement strand
TCAACACCGGCTCCCCACGGCTCAGCTGCAGGCCACTGAGTAGAAACTTCGAACTCACCATTCAAAACTAAAGTATTGAATGCCTCAGTTGGTGCTGCTGAGGCGTCAATACCAAATTTTCGCCATTGATCAACAGCAGCGTTGGCATTTTTAAAATGATGATGTGTAGGGCTGGGATCGGACAAGAGAGAAATTTTCCAGAGTGATCCGTCAGGTAAGTGCCATTTTCCATCATTATCCTTCGAAAAGCCATTTTTTATAAGGAGCTTTTCAGCAATATCGGGAGCATATTTCCACCATCCGAAACCAAAAAGTTCCTGAATAAGTGCTGGATCTTCCGGGATAGGATAATTTCTTAATTTTGCGGCTTCAACGATTCGGTTGGGAACGTCGGGATCGTAAGGTTTGAAAGTTTCGCCTTTACCCAGATCAAGTTCAAATTCTTTCAACCAATCCTGCATAGGAATAAAAAATGCTTCGGTATAAGCTGGAACAGGAGGGAGATGCAGATTGCTGACCGGTGCCATCAAGTCGAAAGCAATTGCCATATACTCAACGATATCAATTGCCAGAGTCAATGCCCAACGTACTTCTTTGTTATCATAAGGTGGTACCATATTGTTGAACATAATTCCGGTAATGCAAGGATCAATATTGACAACCCAAGGCCAGTCTCTCCGCCAACCACGAGCAGTATCACTCTTATCTAATACGGCTCGAAGACCCTCGGGAGTATGTTGAGCCATATCGATCTCGTGTCGGAGTTGGGAGAGGATTTTACCTTCTTCGCTTTCAAACCATTGAAAAAGAACATATTTTGGTTTTGGTTCTCCATAAAGAATTCCGGTTGGTGTCCTTTCCCAATCCTCTCTTCGTTCCCATAAAGTCCAGAAACCGGCTGGATCATAATCGTTTAAAATATAAGGTCCATTCCCAACAGGTGGATTATATTCAAAGGTTAATTGGTCTTCAACATTTTCAAAGATATGTTTGGGCATAATGCGGAGACAACCCCAACGATCTAAAAAATGAGTGTGGAACCGAGAGTTTGGTATTTTCAAATCAAAAACTACAGTATAATCGTCGGTTTTGGCAACCTTTTCCACATATTCGGCCATTGGACCATGATAGAGGAGTCCGGGAGTTTGAATATGGATGTCAACGGTAAAAATGACATCGTCAGCAGTGACTGGGACTCCATCACTCCAATAGGTACCTTCCCGAAGCTTGACGGTCATTTGTGTAAAATCGTCATTATAAATGGGAAGATCAGCAGCTAAACCCGAAATAATCTCACCAGTTGCATAATCGACGGTCCAGAGCGGTTCAAGAAGAAGCTGTTGGATTCCCCGATCCTGGTTCCTCCACCCTGCCCATAAATTAAAATTATTGGGCATTCCAACCCGACCGGTCAATTGGTCGACGATCAGCGTTTCTTCCCTTGGTATCCCCCCTGGCAGCTGAGCTGATGCGAGAAGTGATACAGTTAAAACCAAACCTAAAACCAATAGAAAAATATTTCCCCACCTAAACTTCATGAAACTTTCCTCCTTATTTTTTAATCTTTTATAACCCCCTATTAAACAGACTTTTGGATCACAGGTTTCCATGAACTCCGGCGAATACTACATTTCTCCTGGTTGAACCATGAATTTAAAAAGTCTTTTTCTTAAGATCGTGTTAACTTTTACTAGTAGGATTATCCCAAGTAAACAAACGGCAAGGTAAAATAATCTTTTTCTTATCGCCTCCTTTAATAGTATCTATCAACAAAGTGGCAGCTATTTTCCCTAATTCCTCAAGCGGTTGTTCAACAGTTGGAAGAGGCGGATCGGTATATTTCACTGCTTCAATTCCATCAAAACCAACAATATCTAAATCATGAGGAATAGTAAGCCCTCTTTCTTTAGCGACTTGCAGAGCTCCAATAGCCATCTTATCGTTGGCGGCATAGACAGCTGTTGGATAGGGTTTGGTTTCGAGAAGCTTTTCCATGGCCATTCTTCCACTCAGCCGACGGAAGTTGCCTTCTACAATATATTCTTTTTTTAAAGAGAGACCGTGTTCAAGAAGCGTATCGACAAAAGCTCGATATCGTTCCTGTGCATGAAGATGCTCTATCGGACCCCGAATATGGGCTATGCGTCGATGTCCTTTTTGGATTAAATAATTAATAGCAGCCTTACTCCCTCCATAGTGGTCAATATCAACATAACTCACTCCTTCGCCTTCTACCTTCTGATTGATAATAACAAAGGGAAAATTTTCTTTAACCAAATCATTGACTTCAGAATAATGAATAGGCCAATGAGATAGAATGACTAGACCTTCAAATAAGCGGTTACGGGCAATATCTAAGAAAGCCGATCTTTTATCTAAAGGATGACCACTATAAAATTCACCCTTCACCACCATTTGAAGATAGTATTCTTGGGAAGAGACGGCGGTGAGAAGGCTATTAATTAATTTGCCATAGAAAGTAGAAAGCTTGCTTTGTTCTTTTATAAAAGCACAGAGAAGAACAGTGTTGGTTTTTCCTTTGATCAAGCCGCGAGCTAAAAAATTAGGGCGATAACCCAACTTAAAAGCAGCATCTAAAACCTTTTGTTTAGCTTTTTCGGAAACACCCTGATGATTATTTAGCACTAAAGAAGCCGTAGCAGGCGATACTCCGGCTAATTTGGATACATCTTTTAAAGTGATAGCCATAAGAATATAAAACGTTTTAGAATTGATGTTTTCATTTTAGCCAGTTTTTAGATTTCTGTCAAGGAAAAAAATTTCAGATTGAAGCAATTCTTTCTATTCTTAAATTTTAAAATTTCATCCAAATATAAAGATTTTTGAGATATGATAAAAAGAGGAAGGGAGTTTATTTAAAATTTTTTCAAAAAGGAGAGTTAAAATGATAAGATTTGAAAAACAATTGCTACTATCAATCTTTTGCACTTTTTTTCTGTTCTTGTTCTTTAAATCAACCGCATTATCGTGTACAACCTTTATTGTTACTCCAGGAGCTACCATAGATGGGTCAATGATCGTTGCTCATTCTGATGATAACCATCTTATCGATCAGAGAATTATTTATGTACCAGCTATG
>JAAYUT010000584.1 GCA_012517485.1 Candidatus Atribacter fermentans | reverse complement strand
ATAATAAAATAGCTTGATGCTGCACCTGGGTCAATATGCCCAATAGACCGTTCTCCTAAACGACTCGAACGACCACGCAAAGAAATCATATCTTTAGTCGATTCCATACCTTGTTTGGCTGCAGCTATGCCAGCATTGACCATTTCTGAAAGAGATTTCCCCTCATCAAAAGCTTTTTTAAGGGCTTCGGCGGTTGGGTAAATGGTATCGAACATTGTTTTTTCTCCAATTTTTACCTTCCCTCTTCTTTCAATTCCATGAGCAAAGGCCTGCATAAGGGCAACCAAATCTTCTCGATTTAGAACGCTTTTTCCACAAATAGCAGTTCCAGCATCCATAAAAGCAGTACCATAAAGGGGACCCATTGCAGCTCCACCAGAGAAAATAATTGCCTTTCCAATAGATTGGAGGAGACTTCCGATATCATTCTGATCAGCAGGGTAAGCATCCACAGCTTCTTTCACCTTTTTAAATGCCGCTGTTACGCTCTCGCCATGATCGGAGTCTCCAATTGGTGAATCAAGGTCATTTAAAAATTGGCGATTTTCTTCAAGCCGATTCAAAATAGCAGTAAACGACTTTTTAATAGTATTAAAAGAAATAGTATCATCCATTGTTATTTTTCTCCTTTAATGCTGAATAAGATGGACTCCATCACAAGGAGCATCAATTAAACGTTTTAAATCATCATCAAGTTTGGTGAGAGTAATTGAAAAACCACCCATTTCCATTGAAGTGAAAAACTCTCCAATATAGTTCCGATAAACGGTGATTTGATGGTCAGTAAGAATTTGATGGAGTTTCCGATAACAAATATACATTTCTAAAAGCGAAGTCGATCCAAGACCACTCATTAGAACCGAAACTTCATCACCAGCCCTAAAAGGGAGATCCTCCAGAATTTTCTGAGTGATAAGTGTGGTCACTTCATCAGCAGTCATCATTTTCGTACGCTGTATACCTGGTTCTCCATGATGGCCAACCCCAATCTCCATTTCATCATCACCTATTTGGAAACTCGGTTTTCCAGAAGAAGGCATAATGCATGGTGTATGAGCTACTCCAAGACTACGGGTGTTAAAGATGGTTCGGCTCCCAACTTCTTTGAGGGTAGCAAGATCAGCTCCTTCTTGAGCGAGGGCCCCCATAATTTTCCAGAGAACCACTTCACCAGCAACCCCTCGTCGATTATCCATCCGATCCTTTGGAGATGACGCAACGTCATCATTTACGACTAAGATTTCAACAGGAATTCCTTCCGCTTGAGCCAATTCCGCAGCCATCCCAAAGTTCATGGTATCACCAGAATAATTCCCAATACACACCAATACACCTTTCCCACCATCAGCTGCCTTAATGGCTTCATAACAACGTTGAACGGGGGGAGCGGCAAAGATATCTCCAACTGCTACTGCATCTAAAAGACCTTTTCCTATGTACCCAATAAAAGCTGGCTTATGTCCTGAACCCCCACCAGTTATCACACCCACTTTCCCTTGAATAGGTGCGTTGGTATAGGCTAAAACTCTTTCTGTTGGGAGACGCTTCACTTTTTTCGAATTAGCCAATACATATCCTTCTACCATCTCTTCGATAAGATTTTCATATTTATTGATAAATTTCTTCATTTATTGAGCCTCCTTGAGGAATATTTATCTATTATCAATTTCTAATTTATTGATAAGTAGATAACACTTTTTCTGACTTTTTTATGTTAATTGAAAATTCTGGTAATAATTTTTCAATACTTTGTAAAGTTCTTGATATTTTCCAAATAAGGCCTTATAAATACGATTATTCCCTGAAGATGGTTCTAAAATTTGCTCATATTGAATAAACCTTCCACACCCGCTTTGAAATGAATTAAAAACACCAGTCCCAACCCCAGCAATAAATGCTGCTCCGACTGATGCTGGGTCATCAATATTAGTAGTTACAACTTCAATGCCAGTCACATCGGCTATAATTTGACACCATAATTGGCTCTTAGCGGCACCACCTGAAACAATCAACCGATCAGCTTCAAGTCCAAAATCTTTTAGTATTTCTACTGATTCTCTTTGACTAAAAGCTACACCTTCAATAGTAGCACGAATTATATGCCGGATATCATGTTGGTAACTTAAACCAAAATAAACGCCGCGGGCATTCGGATCAGAGTGAGGGGTTCGTTCGCCTATAAGGTAAGGAAGAAAAACCAGCTGTTCACTTCCTGGTTCAATCTCACCAGCCAAGGAATTGAGCTGATCATAATTCAGATCTTTTTGAAGATGAAGTAACGAGTGACGGAGCCAACGGTATGATCCACCTGCTGCCAAGGTACAACCCATCAGAAACCATTTTCCAGGAATTGAATAACAAAAGGAATGTAAACCTCTATTTTTTCGATCAATTTTTGCTTCATCGGTTTGAGCCATCACAACTCCAGACGTTCCCAATACACATGACATAATCCCTTTTTCAATAACTCCAAGACCAATGCCTCCAGAGGATTGGTCTCCACCACCACCGACAACAGGAATTCCTTCTGGGAGTCCTGTTTCCTGAGAAGCTTTTGAAGTAACATATCCAGTTATTTCTGTTGATTCAACCACTCTGGGAAAACAGGAAAAATCAAAATCAAAATCGTTGATGAGATTTTTTGACCAGGTACGATGCGCAACATCAAAGAGCAAAGTTCCAGAAGCATCTGAAACTTCAGTGATATATTCATCTGTTAATCGATATCGGAGGTAATCTTTAGGGAGAAGATAATGCCTGGATTTTTGTAAAACATCCTTTTCGTGGTTACGAAGCCATAAAAGCTTGGGAAGCCAATACCCAGTGAGTGGTGTGTTTGCAGTATTTGCCAATAGTTTTTCTTCCCCAATTTTTTCTCGTATTTCATTCAACTCATTAAAGCTTCTCTGATCACACCAAATTAATGCTGGTCTGAGTGGTTGACCTTTGCTATCCAGATTAATTAAACCAAGCATTTGGCCAGATAAACCAATAGCTTGAATTGAATCTAATTTTCCAATATATTGTTTTATTTTCTGGATTAAATTTCGAAAAGCCTCCCACCAATCATATGGATTTTGCTCAGCTGAATAAGAATCAGGATAAGAGACTGCAAGCTCAATTGATTCTGATTTTATCTTCGTGTTATACAAATCGAGAAGTGAAGCCTTAAGGGACGATGTACCCAAATCAATACCCAATATGTATTCTCCAGGCAATAGTGACAGCTCCCTTCGTTTTTAAATTATTCCCCCCCCAAAAATAGGATTTTTTCAATGACAATAATTAATAATATAAAATTCCACCATCAACATTGATTGCCTGTCCTACAATGAAATCGGCATCATCACTGGCAAGAAAAGCTGTTATTCCGGCTAGATCTTCAGGAACGCTAATCCTTCCTTTGGGAGTCATATTAATGAACTTCTCTTTCTTGACTGGATCACTTAAATTGACCTGACCTAATGGAGTATCCACAATTCCCGGGCAAATAGAATTAACGTTAATTCCCAAGGGTGCAAATTCTCTTGATAAAGCTCGGGAAAAGTTCATCACAGCTGCTTTGGTTGCAGCATAGGCTGCTTGGGCAACATCTCCATTTTTCGCTCCAATTGAAGAAACATTGATAATTTTTCCAGATCGTTGTTCAACCATAACCCGTCCAATTTCTTGGCACATTAAAAATACACTCTTTGCATTTACAGCAAAAATCTTATCCCAGTCTTCTTCTTTATAATCGACTACCAATCCAGATATCATAATCCCGGCATTATTAACCAAAATATCAATTCGATTAAATTTTTTTAGGGTTTCTTCCTTTATTTTCACCGCGGTGCTTCGTAAACTGACATCTCCAATAACTACCAAACTAGGACGGTGGTAATCTTGCTCTATAATTCGAGCTACTTCCTGACAATTCTTCTCATTTATATCATTAACAACCATCGAAGCTCCTTCTTTAGCTAAACCAATCGCAATTGCTTTTCCTATTCCCTGTCCTGCACCGGTCACTATGGCAATTTTATTTTCTAGTCTCAAAGTAATTCCTCCTTTCGAAAAATCCCTTATATTTTTAAAATATCTACATTGCTATTGAAAAGAAAACATGATTAAATATTTTAATACTTTCAGATACTTTACTGATTATTGACAAAAAAGGAGAAAAACAACCTTCTCGTCCCATATCAAAATTTTAAATTTTTACTTTATCATTATAATACCATTCTCCCGGTTTCTTTATCAAAAAGAAACAAGTAATCACTATCAATTTTTAAAAAAATCTTTTCATCCTCAAATCCAACAAAATCAGGTGTGGTCTCAACTAAAAGCAATTTATCACCGCAAAGAACGTGAATAATTTTGGAATCCCCTAATGGTTCAACCGCATATATAACCCCTGAAATCACATTTGAACTAAAATTGGATTCATTTTTAAATATTTGTAAGTGAGTTGGACGAATACCAAATACCCACTTTCTTGATAAAACATTTTCTAATTCTTTTAATTTCTCGACCTTTTTTTCATCACGAATTTCAACTGAACAACCAGAAAACAGCAATATAATACTTTGCTCTTTCAGCTCAATAGAACAGTCAATAAAATTCATTGGGGGCTCCCCAACAAAATCTGCTACAAACAAATTTTGAGGTTTAAAATAAATTTCTTGTGGTGTCCCTACCTGTTGAATCACTCCAAAATTCATTACAACAACCTTGTCGGCCATAGCTAAAGCTTCAACCTGATCATGAGTAACATAGATCATGGTTTTCCCTAATTCTCCATGTATTCTTTTCAGTTCTGCTCTCATTCGGTTTCTCATTTTAGTATCTAAATGTGAAATTGGTTCATCCAATAAATAAACATCCGCATCTCGCACTAAAGCTCGAGCTAGTGAAACTCTTTGCTGATGGCCCCCACTTAAACCTTTAGGATATTTGGTCATTACATCAGTTAATTCTAAAATTTCAGCTAATCTTTGAACTCGATCCTTT
>JAAYUT010000583.1 GCA_012517485.1 Candidatus Atribacter fermentans | reverse complement strand
ATTTTCTACCGGAACAGTAGAAATTGCAAAAAAGGTAGCCGAGAGTGGGGCAGTAAGCGTGGTTGGAGGCGGAGATACTATTGCAGCTATTAATTTAGCAGGTGTCGCAAACTCCATCACTCACATTTCAACAGGGGGTGGCGCCTCATTAGAGTTTGTCGAAGGAAGAAAATTACCTGGTGTTGAGGTTCTTCAAAGCAAGTAGTACCTTTTTTTGAATGCTTATAATGGGTGATGCTTCGTAAGATTAAGAATTCAGTAAAAAATAACAATATAAGTTTGAAAACCCTCAAATTCTTTATCAAGGATTTGAGGGTTTTTTTATTATTCATTAATATGGAAGTTGATGGACTCTAATTTTTTTATAATATTGTTCCAATGAGTTCCAGGCCAAAAAGTTTGACCACATTGAGGGCACACCTTAATATTTGAAAAGCTCCGAAGAACATAAAGCGGTGCCCAAGGAATTGGGTCGTTTTGATCCGGAGTTTTCAATGGAAAATTACAATGAGGACAACGAGTTAAAGCCAGATTAGGGCGAAGTTGGAAATGATGAAGGATTTCCTTTAATTGCTCATCGATCGTTTCTGAACGGACTAAATACCCAAAGTTTTTTGCTTTTTTTTGTAATAAGGAATCCTTAGTTAGTAAAATTCGGTTTTGATAGCGAGCTTGAGCCAAGAGCTGAGCATCAGTGAGGTAACGAACGTATTGAGTATCAAAGCTAAGAATTCTCAACCATCGGGCTAATTTTCCGAGCATACAATCAGCTATAAATCGATTTTTATCCATTTATTTTGACCAGTTATTTTTAGGATGAAGTCTTAAATGATTCATCTAACAAACTTTCTATAAGACCATTTTTAATAAACCTAAACATTTTTTATTCGGTATAATAATAGCAAGAAATAGAAATTATTTGTCAACATAATAAACCTTTATGCTACATCGGAGCAACAGTAGAGGATGAAAATAAAGTTTCCCACTCACCCTAACCCTCTCCCACCAGAGGCGAGTGGAAAAGGAAGAAAGAATTCAAAGTTCCTTCTCCCTTGATGGAAGAAGGTGAGGATGAGGGTGAAAGTCCAGAAGGAAATTTTAGTTCGTTGCTCAAATAAAATTTCTTTAAAAAACATTCCGGTATTTTCAAGAAAGATAGAAAAAAATCAAAAAAAGTATTCAATCTCATTCAATTTGTGTCATAATTGGATAAAGGGGAGAAAACCCCATTACTGATAAAGTCTGGTCGTAAATTCCATAATTTTTTAGAGTTTGGATATCCGGAGGGTTAAATTATGGCAGAAACCAAGGCGCCTTATTTTCTTGGTATTGATGTAGGAACTCAAGGTTTGAGAAGTGGGATATTTGATTTGAGGGGAAATATTGTTGCTCTTTCTTTTTATTCTTATCCAGAATACCATCCTCGTCCTGGATGGGCAGAGCAAGATCCAATGGATTGGTGGAAAGCAGTCCAAGATACTGTTCGTCGCTGTATTTATGAAGGAGAAGTCCAGCCAGAAGAAATTGCGTCAATTAGTGTAAGTGCCAGCTCATGTACTGTATTACCCGTAGATCGTTTTGGGAACCCCAAGTACCGAGCTATTATGTGGATGGATGTAAGAGCATTTGATCAAGCAGCGCGGATTAATGCCACTGAAAATCCGATTTTGCGATACGCCGGTGGTCATGAATCACCAGAATGGATGATTCCTAAGGCTCTTTGGCTTAAAGAGAATTTACCGGATATCTTTACCAATTCTGATTTTATTGTTGAATGCCAAAACTGGGTGATTTTTAAACTTACCGATCGTTGGGTCACTTCCCTGAACAATGCCATCTGCAAGTGGAATTATTGTCCAACCGAGGATGGCTGGCCAATATCACTTTTAAGGGATTTAAATTTTGAAGAAGTCCTACAGAAATGGCCTCGCGAACTCATTCCAGTGGGGAAACCAGTTGGTGAGTTGACCAAACGAGCCGCTCATGAACTTGGTCTTATTCCTGGGATACCCATAATTCAAGGTGGTATTGATGCTTATGCTGCTATGGTTGGATTAGACGTCGTACATCCCCAACGCTTAGCAATCGTGATCGGTTCCTCTACATGCCATATGGCATTGTCAGAAACGCCAATATTTAGCAAGGGAATTTGGGGCCCTTACCAGGGAGCGGTTCTTCCCGATATGTGGATTTTAGAAGGTGGTCAGAGTTCCACGGGTTCGATCATAAAATGGTTTAGTGATAATTTTGCTGCTCAGGAATGTAAAGAAGCTTGCGATATTGGAGAAAGTTTATTTGATGTATTGGATAAAATTGCTGCTCAGGTAACTCCGGGTTCTGATGGATTAATAGTTCTTGATAATTTTCAGGGGAATCGGAGTCCTTACCAAGATCCCTTAGCTCGCGGGGCTGTTTGGGGTCTTTCCCTTAGCCATACTAAAGCCCATTTGCTTCGTGCAATGTACGAAGGCACGGCTTATGGAACCTTTCACATTTTGGAAGTCTTAGCCCAAGATGGTTTTGACGCTCAAGAAATGTACGCGAGTGGCGGAGGAGCTCGAAGCAAGCTTTGGTTGCAGATTCATGCTGATGTAACCAATATTCCGATATATTTAACAACAGTTGAAGAAGCTAGTACTCTGGGAACAGCTATTTACGCTGCGGTTGGAGCGGGTTTTTATAATACTATTCCTGATGCAACGTTGAAAATGGTTCAAATATCCGGACAAATTTATCCAAATAAAGAAAACCATGAAATCTATCGTTTTTACTATGATAAATATATTAAAAGCTATTTTTCAATGAAAGATTTAATGCATGAAATTTCTACCCGCGTCAACCGCAATCGAGATTCCGCCCGATCTCATTGAAATTCCGGGCGGGAGGGGGTATTTTTTTTCAGTTTTCATCCCTTTAATGTCTGAAATGACGAATTCCGGTAAAGATCATAGCTATTCCTAAACGATTACAAGCATCAATAGAGTCCTGATCATGGATTGATCCACCTGGTTGAATAATAGCAGTTATTCCGTGTTCTGCGGCAGCTTCGACTACATCTGGGAAAGGGAAGAAGGCATCTGAGGCTAAAACTGATCCAATTTCTTTCCCCCCCGCTTTTAGGCAGGCAATTTTGAAAGAATCAATCCGACTCATTTGACCAGCACCGATTCCCACTGTTTGCAATCCTTTCGTTAGAATGATAGCGTTAGACTTAACATGTTTGGCTACGGTCCAACCAAACAAAAGACTTTCTCGTTCCTGATCACTGGGGGTAAGCTCGGTTACAGTTTTGAGCTGATTTGGGTCATAGCTAAGTCGGTCAGGATTTTGGACTAGATATCCACCGTCTAATTTTTTAATATCATATTCAGCTGGGGAATTGATAGGTGCTTTTAAAATTCTCAGATTTTTCTTCGCTTCAAAAATTTTCATTGCATCAGGTTGGAAATCAGGAGCGATAACCACCTCGATAAATAAGCTCTTAAAAACCATCGCAGTATCAGGATCGACGGTCCGATTAAAGGCGATTATGCCACCAAAAGCTGATACTGGATCACACTCCAAAGCTTTCGCTGCCGAATGAGAGAGTTCAGCATCGATTGCCACTCCACAAGGATTATTATGCTTAACAATTACCGTTGCTGGTTGATCAAATTCCCGAACTAAAGAATAGGCTGCTTGTGTATCATAGAGATTATTAAACGATAATTCTTTTCCGCCAAACTGTTGATAGTTATGAATGAAGCCTTGACGATCAAGAGAAAGATCTTCATACAATGCGGCTTTTTGGTGAGGATTCTCTCCATAACGAAGAGAACTTTTTTTTCTCATTATTATCGATAAATAGGAAGGAACATCATCGGTCTGATTTTCCATTAATTGAGAAAGGTAATTAGCAATGAGAGAGTCATAAACTGAGCTTTTTAGAAAAGCTTGAATAGCGAATTGTCCAGATAAATTAGAAGGGAAAAAACCGTGATTTTTTTCCAATTCTTCAATGAAAAAGGGATATTGTGAAGGAGAAGATAGAATGACCACGTGTTTAAAATTTTTTGCTGATGCCCGTAAAAGAGTGATCCCACCAATATCGATTTCTTCAACGACTTTATCCAAAGAAGTTTCTCTTGAATTGATCATTTTTTCAAAGGGATATAAATTGCAAACGACACAATCAATCGGGTTAATGTTATGAGTAATGAGATCGTTAATATCTCCCTTGAGATCACGACGTGCTAATATACCTCCTTCAATAATGGGATGAAGAGTTTTTACCCGCCCCCCTAAAATTTCTGGGAAACCGGTTACTTCAGAAACCTCTGTGACATGATATCCCAATTCTCGAATGAATCGTGCAGTTCCTCCGGTTGCAATCATGGAAATGTTGTGTTTCGCAAAATAAGTAGCTAAATCAGCCAAACCGGACTTATCAGAAACACTTATTAATGCAGTTTTAATCGGTATCATGCGGTTACCTCCATTTTTAGACAATTTATCGAAAAACCGTTTCATCGGATTTTCCAATATACCATTTTAATCAGTTTGTTGGTTATTATAATGTTTCTATTCAAAAAGAGAAACTCTTCTTAAAAGGAATCCTATTATCAATTCCGTTTTTCCAGTAAATACCATCAAAAGAATTCTCCTATTGACGGGGTTAGGGGGTGTGCCTTCCATCAGTCATCCTGAAGCTTCGCTTTCTGAAGCCGTGAGGACCTCATCTTGCACCACTGGCGTCATCCTGAGGCTTCGCTTTCTGAAGCCGTGAGGATCTCATCTGACACCACACCCGTCATCCTGAGCGGTGCTTTCCCGCTTGAGGATCTCATCTTTTCATTATTTAAAAAAGTATGAAATAAGATTGCCACGTCGCAGAGGACGCTCCTTGCAATGACGGAGCAGGGAAAAAAATTCAAATCCCCCTTATCCCCTTTGCTAAAGGGGGGAATTGATTTCTGAATAGTGCTTTCATCATCAACTGATGCTGCACAAGCAGTATGACGGTCTATCCTGAAAATCCCAGAAAAGATGAAAAAGGAATTCAATAAAAAAGTGAAAGGCACACCCCCCTGAATCCCCCCTCAATGGGGGAATAAAATCAACAATTCCTCTCCTTGGAGGTGTGCCGCTTTCGCGGCGGGGAGGGTGCTTTTTATCAGTCATCCTGAGCCCTCACTTTTCGAGGGCGTGAGGATCTCATCAGACACCACACCCGTCATCCTGAGCGGTGCTTTCCCGCGT
>JAAYUT010000010.1 GCA_012517485.1 Candidatus Atribacter fermentans | reverse complement strand
TTACCGCTTATTTCTTTGACTTCGATTCCTTTCTTTCCTTGTCTTCGTTGCTCAATCAACCATGATTTTGCCCATTCTTCCATGTATGGTTTATTAGGGTATACATGAATTTATGGTTTTCGGGTCCAAGGAGATTATGATCGCGATATTCAAAGACGAAGAGGATGTTATACCCTAAATTGCGGAGTTAAGGGGTTAAATAATCCTACAGTGCCTGTTCTGAAAGTTGGAGACTTATACGATTACATAAACAGTTTTAAAACCAATAATCAATTCACAAATGACGATTTAAAAACCATAGCAAAAGTGATTATTGAGTCTTCAAAATGAAGTAAGACCCAGGCAGGTGGTGATGACCTTTGCAGATACAAAAATCCCTGCCTAGGCCCTCGATTCATTTTCTACTTTGGCATATCTCCTTTGTCAGCAGTGCCTTAATTTTTAAGAATTGTAGAGGGTGATGAGAGGGTGACAACTTGTCACTCTCTATCCAGAGCTTAAGGAGAGCCTATTATACCATAGTCAAACAGCGCACCCCGCAGCGAGCTGCGCGGTATTCATTTAAAAATTCATTTAAAAATAAATCTCGCAACATGAGGAATTCCTCCAGGTCCAGCATCCACACAACCTCTGATTTTGGATATCAGGGATTGGCAGGTGGACAATTTTATCTCGCCACTATTGGACACTTTTAGACCGCCATTGACAAATATAAGGGAGATAACCATAGATCTGCCGATTGCCCCGGCCCGGGTGGTCTTTCCGAGGATCAGATCCCATCTGGCCCTCGTAATCCACCCTGTGTTTTGTGCTTGTATCTTATTTCTGTAATCTGGATGAGATCATACATTAAGTGTTTGAATGATGTTGGAAAAATACATCATAACAAACATTATCGTACCTAGAAAAACTAACCTCAATATCTTGCGTTCATATAATGGTATAGGACGTGTATATGAATAACTCACTATCAATAAAAAAGCGCATATTACATATGATAGACTTTGAGCTAATACAATTAATGTATTAAATTTATCGAAATCATGAATAGTCGGTGGAATTTTTATTGATCCAAAGAATAATATAAGTTGTATTAGTATGACCCAAAAAAAACTCGTCTGTTGGCCTCGAACAACACATCCTCTCCAGACCACATTCCACATATCATTTAATTCGTGCATCTGCGAACGACTATTTTCGATAGTTAATCCATTATATATAGGACATCCGGACATGCATATCTCTTTGCTTGTATCAATCCGACTATCAGGTTTAATCTCTTCTGATAACTCCGCGCGCAAGCTGCATTTATTTGGGTCGCAACAAGATCGACTTAAATACTTTTTTGAAATGTTACAAAGGTTTTCTAAATTTTTCCTATCACTTTCATTCATCTTAGGGTATACTCCAAGAGAATGTTTTATTTTACGAAAAATGCTGTTATCTGGTTTTCTTATTTGTCGTTCTATGTACTGGTATAAAAGACATCTAAATTTGGGTTCATTATCGTAGATTGCATTTAGTACGTTAATAAATAAAAATCTATAAGTCAGATTAAAAGCGCTATCCAGAAGCGTTACCATTATTAAAATAAATATAAGTATTGTTCGAAAAAATAACATGTTTGTGGGATCTAAATAATAAGAAATAGAATCCCACATGTTGCCCCTAAATTTTTATGGATGATGGTGCTTTCTTATGTGTATCAGATAGACTCTTGCCAATATGACTGCAAGAGATGCAATTATTATTGCATCGACTATTGCAGTGTAGGGGGGAGCCTCTCCATTCACAACGCCGGCAATGCTTGCAGCTATTCTTGCAAGCAACGCTAGAAGGAATACCAGCGAGGTTCCCAACGCATCCCCTAGATACGCAATAATATGTTCCACCATGTCGATTGCCCCAGATTAATTACTTAGCTACTCCCCATAAGTCCTTAATCTTACTTATAAAACTATCTGTCTTTAGTTAATATAATTTTCTTAGCTTCAGCTCAGCCCACCAGGAAATAGGCTATTTCTCACGGTTTTCCATGTCAATTGTAAGCATGTAGCGCACATCCTCGCGATGCACTTTTTGGGTTACGACTTACTTGCCGTCAACTTTTATCCCGTCTCGTAAATCCTTTCCAGATACCTCTAATTATCCCTCGCGCAAAATGGCCGCTTGATACCGGTTTTTGATGATGGTGCAGAGGCAGTGTCTCTTTATATCGAACGGCTGGAGGGGGAGATTCACCTCTTGAATGAAGATCTTTCGAGAATCCAGTAACTTTTAGGCGATTTCGTGACAATCGAAGCACTATCGAACGAGATTAGACGATTCATACTGCGCAGAAGCGAATCAGAGCGAAAAATAAAGCGCGCAACAGAGTATGTGGCCAGAGATGGTGTAAAAGCCAGCGAAATTGCAAAAGACCAACGCGTACAGCTTGCACAGGCCGAATTCGACAAAATAGATGCAAATCCTGCCATTGCAGCCCTAGAAGAGCGTTTCAAAGAAATTAAGTCGATTTCAGCAAGATATGCTGCAATATAACTAACATTTGACAGTTGCGCACAACCGCATTGAACAATTTTTATAAAAATTGATCCGATGTACAAATTTGTACATTGATGTATTTTTTTAACATCACGCGCAGTGTGTGTCGGGTTTGTCCGCTTTTTACGCGTCAGCATATATTGATGACAACAAATTTGAATTTTAAAAGGAAGCTCGTGCGTGACGAC
Organism: Candidatus Atribacter fermentans; assembly: GCA_012517485.1. Lineage (GTDB taxonomy): Bacteria > Atribacterota > Atribacteria > Atribacterales > Atribacteraceae > Atribacter > Atribacter fermentans. The sequence continues at coordinate 10,529 of JAAYUT010000010.1, read as the reverse complement.
CGAAATTATAAAGTGTATGTACCTGCGGCTATCGCTCGAGCGTGGGTTGAGCAAGGTGTACGAGACTTAAACGTCGTGTTCAACGCAGAAAAGAATAGCTTGGTGATAACGCCGATCGCGGATCACGAAAAAAAGCATGCGATCGGCATGACCGAGTTGATCGATGAGGAGGATAAGGTTTGAGAGCAATCCAGTCCCCCAATTCTATCGGCGACGTAAAAAGTCTCGATCCCCAGGAGATTGAGGCAGAGCATGCTGAATTTTTCGCATATGACGACAAATATGATGAACTTATGAAAAAAATCGTGGAAGATGAGCAGCTCCAAAAGATCGCGAGCAAGTGCGCTTCTATTGAGCAGATTGCTGATTTTGTTGTAAAAGCATTGCGCGAGCAGCACGTAACCGGCCGCCTGGCACTGATTTTCACGCCGCATATTTTGCACCACTTTCATGGTGGATCCTGGACTGAGGACCGTGAGAAGTTGCTGGATGCAGCTTTCAAAGCCCTTCGGCGCGCTGATGATCTTGCAGCATGCGATTATACAAGTGTCGAGCATTGGATCAAAACGAGTGCACGAGCCTTACAGGTATTGAAATTTGGGGATCCGGTCGACTATGTCGTGAAGGCATGCAGCCGGCAATGTCTCGGTGCGGAAAGCGCATTCCTTAAGCTGATCGCATGTGTCTCGATGCAAAACGTTCGGCAGACAAATGGGTTGCACATCAAAATTTCGGGTGAAAGCGGTAGCGGGAAGACGCATGCCATCTACACATTCTCGCACCATCTCCCCCAGGAGATGGTGATTGCGGGCTCGATGTCAAGTCTCGCAGCGTTCTATCATGATGATGGTGACCGACTGTTGCGGGTTCTCGACGACTACACGGGCGGGAACGAGACGCTAGACACAGTGATAAAACAGACGAGCAGCAAGTTCCATTCGCGATTTAAGCACCGCACCGTAGACATACAGCGAAAAAAACTCGTCCTGGAGGTGGGATCCGAGCAAACCTGGGTTATAACGAGCGTAGACGCAAGCCAGGACATCCAAATCCTCACCAGGCAGATCCCGATTAATATCGATGACAGCTGCGAGCTTACGCAAAAAATCAACAAGCGCATCCTCGAGCGCTACGGCCGAGGCGAGACCACATATGGGGTCGATGATATTACACTGACATGCCGTGAAATCTTCAGGATTATGCGTGATGAACCGCTGATTGACGCGAAAATCCCATTTTATGAGCGCATAGAGTGGCTTGATAACACAAACCGCAGGAACCTGCCGCTTTTCCTGGATATCATACTCGCAAACGCTGGTATGTACCGGTACCAGAGAGAGCAGGACTCGGACGGTTACTATCTCGCAACCGAGGCGGATTTCCATACGGCAGTGAGCATGTTCAGCGACACTAATGCGCGCACAGAGATCCTTATGCGTTTCACAAAAAAGGAGATCGAGGTCCTAAAAATCCTGATCGCATGCGGGGCGCTCTCCCACAGCGAGATTGCGGATCGTATGCAGCCGAAGGTCACAGCTAGACGTGTCCGGGACATCATACACGGCAGAAAGGGCAGTGGTGGGCTTGAGCAAAAAGTAAATATCTCAATCGAGAAACTATCAGAACCGTACGAAACCCATGAGGGCAGAATCATGTATAAGCAAAAAACGCTTCTGTCGCTTGTCAATGTGCAGTCGGTGGGTGCTATTCTCTTCGGTTGTGAGGTGGCGCGACTTCTGCCTCCCATGGTGGAACCATGTGGAACATCGGTGGAACCCCATTTGGAACATAGTTTGGAACATCGAAATCAATAACAGTAAACGAGATGGAACATTTTATTATATGTATATAATATAGTATGATGACAAAGGGTTCCATGTGCAGAGCAGATCAGGACGGTGCAGAGCAGGTCAGGACAGTCAGGTCAGGAAGGTTGATCGATGTATCATACGTCCTACCATATATCCCCCTGTGAATCTGCAAAAAATGTTCCAAAGCGGCGAATGATATCGAAAATGGGGTTCAAAATGGGGTTCCAACAGGGTTCCACCAGGGTTCCGCGGTGGCGAAAGATATCGAAAATGTGGATGCGTGATAAATCGTGACAAACTGGCATTTTCTGCACATTTTTGGCTGCAACCTCTCCCTGGGCGAGACGCGCCGCGCGATCGAGCGAAGCCGCTCTTCATCGAAAATGAGAGCGGCGAAGCGAAAGATCGATAGCGGCGCTGGCGAGCCCAATATTACTCGTCCGCATGCAAAATCAACATGCTGCGACCGCGTGTGGCTGCGGGTTGCACATACAACGTATCATTCAGCATTCGCTCTTATCCATCTGATAACTTCCCCGAAGAGGCACCAGGCACGCTGTGCTCTCGTGGCGAGCGAATGAGTGCATCTGCTGGCTTGCATGGTCAGGGGGGTTGCTGGACACGTGGAGCGCTCATATGTACGTGAAAATGAAATCATGTGACTGCCATGCGTTGTAGTAATCCTCAGGCCAGGTTGAAAGTATGAACAGGAACGCATTTGGATAGTCGAACCAGCAGGACTCTGCAATCATCTTTTTCCCTTCTTTGTCCTCGGCTGTTGTTCTCACAATTCGATCTGTCTTCACACCATTAATATCTTTTAGATATTTTGAGTCATCCGTATTCATGTTCCTGGTGTACCCTCTGCTGGCCAGATGTTTCTTATTCCACATCACAAAGAGTGTCTCCGATGGCGTAGTAAACGCCCAGATCCAATGCGTTTCACCCTGAACATGTATCGAGGTCTCATCTACATACAAGATCGAAGCTCCCCGAATCCTGCTCAAGATCGCATTGTACTCAGACAAAACCGCATCAGAAGCACGACGAGTTAGATCTAATATCGTGGCAGGGCTCAATTTCAGACCGTACAGCCTCGTCAGAGCATCTTGAACTTTTCTGTGAGGCAGCCGGTCCTTGTATTTTAGTGTTGTTGCCAGAGCAATTGCATTGTTTCCAAATTTGCCTTCACGCGGGCAGTCTGGATTGGTTGCCACAACCTCCTTGTTGCAATGCGGACATCTGTAATGTGCAACTTTATACTCTGTGACCATGATTGGCCGAGGTTGTGGAATCTCCTCGACGATCTTCGATTCTATTCTGATCGGATTGCCGAGCTTGGTGCCGCAATCGGGGCAGTGATCTGCTGTAACGTCAACTTGTGTATGTGGCATCACAGAAGGTCTAGTTGTGCCTTTATGACCGGATTTTTGGCCAGGAGTTCCATTGTTCCTCTTGTCAAGGTCTCTTTTGCGATTGCGACCGCGCCGGAGACTTGGCGGAGTATGTGCATTCTCGTATTGGGCTAGTCTGGCTTCAAGCTCCAGAATCTTTGCCTTGAGCAACTCATTCTCACGTTTTAATCGCTCATTCTCTTTGCGAAGGTGCTCTAAAGTTTCTCCCTCGTCCATACTCCCAATGGACCGGTATCAATAGTATATTATTTAATTTTTCTGGTCAAAATGGATTTGGGTGGAATTCAAGAGGAAGCTAAACACATACCCGAAATTCTTATCTTCTTTAAGCATAAAAAATGTCATGGTCGAGTGCGTAGATTATGATTACTGATAATGGAAACGATAAAACCCATAAAGACGGAGCAATTAAATTAAGGTGCCTTAAAGATATAAAATTGAAATCAGATTATAATACAGAAGATGATAATATTATTAGAGATTTTTATGCACCATGTTTAAAAAACTCAGTAACATATGATAGAGCTGTGGGTTATTTTCGAGCTAATATCTATAGAGAATTAGGCGAAGATCTATTAAATTTCGTAATTAGAGGAGGAAAAGTCAGACTAGTATGCTCCCCTGATATGCCAGAAAAGGATGAAGACGCAGCAAGAGAAGGATATAGACTTAGGGGAAAAAGATCGTGTGAAGAGCAAGAGGTTACATTAGTTCATATAATTGAAGCTATGTCAAGAGACCCTCAAGAAGTGGATTGCCTTAATATGCTAAGGCTTCTAATCGAAAAAGGGTCGTTAGATCTTTATTTAGCCCTAAGATATAATGGGATTTATCATAGAAAAATTGGATCATTTTGTGATATGTATGGGAATTCAGTAGTATTTGGTGGCTCAGGAAATGAGACTCAGAGAGCAATTAGTTCCATACAATTTTGGGGAAATGATGAAGAATTTGATGTTTATCGTAGCTGGGGAAATGAATTTGAAGCATCTAAAGCCATGAGAAAATTAGAATATCTTGAGAGACTTTTTGCTGGTGGCACTAAGACAACAAAAGTGAGATTGCTAAATGAGATCGAACTTGAAGCTCTTAATAAATTTCGATTGTGTTCAAATTTTGAAGATTGCAGGAAGGGTGCAAAATTGAGGGCTGCGGCTGTGGATATAGATCATACTGATAAAATTCAACCACGCTATTTTCAAGAGGAGGCAATTAAGGCTTGGAAATCCGCAGGTAGTATTGGCATTCTTTCAATGGCTACTGGTACTGGAAAAACCTTTACCGCGCTTTTTGCGATTCAGGATCTACTTAATGAAGGGCGTGTGATATTAATTTTGGTTCCGAGCAAGATTCTCCTATCACAATGGTATGAGGAGATTAGAAAGATTTATCCAAATGTGCCGATTCTCCTTGCAGGAGGTGGAAATAATTGGAGGGCTAATAACTTAAAAAGAGTTTTTACATCTAATAATTCGCTTTTACCACGAATAATCTTAGCGACAATGAGCAGTGCCAATTCATGTGACTTTCTCGAATTCCTTAGCCAGGCAGATGACCCAGTTCTTGTTGCAGACGAGGTTCATAGTCTTGGAAGCCCAAATAATCGTAAAATTTTAAATAGGATACAATTTAAAGAAAGACTAGGATTATCCGCCACACCTGAAAGATTGTTTGATCCTGAGGGTAATGAGGCTTTAGGAAATGCATTTGGAGTTCAACCTGTATTTCAGCTACCCTTAGGGGGAAAAGTTAGGCTATCAGGGGAAGATCAGGTAGAGGTACCTATAATAGGTAAATATTTATGTAATTATTATTATTACTTTGAATCGGTACATTTAACTGATCAAGAGCAATCTCAATGGGATGATCTGACTCGGATCATAAGTCAAACTATAGCGAAAAATAAAAATAATAATGTTAAAATAGATGAGCGTATTTATAATAAATTACAGATATTATTGATCAAGAGATCGCGCATTATAAAGCGTGCTCGAGAAAAGATAAACTGTGCTGGACATGTAATTCTTAATAGATATCCAAATGATGGGCGATGGATTGTCTATTGTGAGGATGAAAGGCAAATGAATGAAGTTGCAGATGCTATCAGAAAGAAAAATCGACATCTTCAGGTTTTGACATATCATTCAAAAATGGGGCAAAAAGAGCGAGAAAGCACTCTTGAGTTCTTAGAAAGCCATCCTTGCATAGTTGTTAGTATTCGATGTCTTGACGAAGGCGTCGACATACCCGTTGTAGATGGGGCATTAATCTTGGCATCTTCAATGAATCCGAGACAATATATTCAAAGACGTGGCCGAGTATTGAGAAAAGCTATCGGAAAAAGAAATGCAATAATAATAGACTGTATAGTTTTACCTAAATTGAATTATAAAGGAGAAAGAGATCCTATGCCGATAGTCAGAGGTGAGTTAGCACGCGCCTGGGAATTTGCTAATCATGCGATAAATAAAGATATAACTCATGAATTATGGAAGCTTTGTCAGGAATACGATGTAGATATCGATTTAGATGCTAAATTAAATTACATTAACTAAAGGAGGGACTTGCATGGTATACGACCAATTATTAGATGTATTGAAAAAAATTAATAATACTAAGGAGTCCAAAGTACCTGAGGATATACTTGCAGCTGTGTTAAAAATAGTAATGAGAAATCCATTGGATGACGATAGAAGAAAATGTCAAGACCAAATTAAATTAATTCTATCGCAAAAATGGAGCGGAGTAGAAAATGATAATTGAAAAAATATCTATTCATAATTTTGGTCCTTTTAAAGGTAAACATGAAATAGAATTTGATCAACAAAACAATGGAGTCCATATCATAAGGGGTGGTAATGGTCAGGGAAAGACCTCCCTGCAAAGGGCAGTATTATGGGCATTATATGGCAAAGTAATGGATAGACGTGGTCAGCTAATTAGACCAACCTCGTTATTAAATATTAATGCTTTAGAAGATGATATTTATGATTTTTCGGTCACAATTTTTTTCAATCATGAAAGAGAAAATTGGTCAATTTTCAGAAGGATGTCATCAAAAACTCATGATGATAGCAAATATCAAGAAAACATGACATTAAATGTGATAAGAAATGGTCAAATAATCTCCAAGTCAGAGTCGCAGCAAGCAATAGAGCGCCTTTTGCCATATCATGTTAGTAGGTTTTTCTTCTTTGATGGAGAAATGTTGCGTGATTATGAAGCTCTTTTGGAACAAGACCAAAATTCCACAAGATTACTAAAAGATTCAATTGAGTATGTTTTAGGGGTACCATACCTAAAAATAGCAAAGGATGATCTAAGTGTCATCAGTAAGCAATTTGAAAAGGAGCGTACTAAATTAATTAGGCGAATAGGAAATAGTGATTTGAATGAAATTGCAGAAAATCTTCAATCTGTCATAGCAGATATAGAAGAAAAGGAGAAAATAATTGCAAGCTTAAAAGAACAAAAGCATCAATTGGAAACCGAAATACTAGCAAAAAAACGAGAGCAAGCAAATTTATCTGAAGTCCAAGAATTAGCTCAGAGTAGGCTTAACATCGAGAAGCAAATCGCCAATTTAGATATAAATAAAAATAAAATTTTGGCGGATATGCAAATCAAAGTCTCAAATCTCTATAAAACATTATTGGCTCCTATGGCGGAAAATGTCGCATCCCAATTAGCAGTTAAATCCAAAGCTGCCTTTGAAAAATATAATAGAAAACATAGTTTAGAAGAAGAAATATCTCGAATTAAAAAGAATATAGCTAACCAAAAATGCAGTCTTTGTGGAACAATATTAGACAAAAATAAATTAAATATGTTAGAGCGCGACTTGGAAGAAGCAAAAAATAGATTAGATTTGTTAGGCGAAATTCCAGAGCCTCCTATGGATTTAGAATTTTATAAAAACAAACTTCAAAGAATGATTAGTGAAGCAACTGACCGTGAAGAGTTTGTAGGGATAAATAAAAATATCAACAATATTGATTACAAAATAGCTTCTCTTTCAAATCAACTTGCTGATATTGAAAATAAATTAAAAGGAATCGACTCGGATTTGCCTCAAAAATTAGAAAGAGATATTGAAAATTATAACCGCGAGCTAGGACGGATTGTGGGGTTAGAGGAAACATCTAATCAAGATTTAGCCGAACTAATTAAGATAAAAGGAGAATGGGAGAGGACCATGGCGAGTATTCCTCAAAGTGAAATAGATGAATTAACTAAAAAAATACATGAAATATATTCTATTATTCAACTTTTTGAAGAGGCTATCTCCGAATATAGAGATGCAAGACGTTCTGATATCGAAGAAATTGCCTCTGAAATCTTCAAAAAAATAAGATCAAAAGATGAATTCGATCATTTAGAAATAAACGATCAATATGGATTAAGCATAATTACCCAAAAAGGAAATAAATTAAACAGAAGTGAATGGAGATCCTCCGGAGAAGAACAACTCGTGGCATTAGCATTAATAGGAGCTCTAAACAGAAGTGCTCAGATTAAAGCACCAATTTTTATGGATACACCTTTTGGCAGATTCGATATGAAACACGGAGAGCGAGTATTAAGATATCTCCCCAACTTAGCTCAGCAAATAGTATTGCTAGTAACAGACAGAGAATTTCGAAAAGGGGATGAAGATTTTCTTGAAGGCAAAATTAGAGATGATTTCACAGTTGAATATAAAGGCGAAGAAGTGGGCTCAATAATAAGAACAACATCTATAGAGGAAGTCTGAGAAACATGATAGAAGCATTTGGAGAAGTAAGAACAGTTCCCGCTACTGATAAAGCTAAGACTTATATGAAGCAACTTGTGACAAAAAATCTTTTCAAAGAACAAGCAGATGTATGGAGGTTAGGTGCATCACTTGGAATTTCAACTGGAAAAGTTTTTGAAGAAGAAAAAAGGGAGACATTTCAAAATATAAATAGCCTTGATCCAGATGGCATTTTTGCTGCCATAATGATAGGTTTGTATCCAGAAAAAGAACCTGAAGAAAGATTTAAGTTATTGGTAAATTATGCTGAATGGGGAATCAGAGAAATTTTTCGGCAGAGCGAGATAGGAACATTAGATTTCTCGAAGCTAGGTCTAGCTAAAAATAACAATACATATTAATTACACAGGAGTTCTCTATGGAGGGTATTTTATATGCTACCGATTTAGGCAACTATTATTTAGGGGACTCTCAGAAGATCCTAACTTCATATCTAAGTGATTCTTTAAAAGGAAAGGTTCAATTAATTTTGACATCTCCACCATTCCCATTGAATAATAAAAAAAGCTATGGCAATTTAAATGGGGATGATTATAAGGAATGGTTCATATCCTTTGCGGAAATTTTTTCCCCGTTATTAAAAGAGGATGGTTCAATCGTTATAGAATTAGGAAATGCCTGGGAACCCAAACGGCCAGTTCAATCCCTTTTGCATTTAGAATCTTTACTAGGATTCGTCAATAATCCGAAAGCTAATCTTAGATTATGTCAGGAATTTATATGCTACAATCCATCAAGATTGCCTTCTCCAGCTCAATGGGTCACAATAGAAAGAATTCGGGTTGTTGATAGTTTTACTCATATTTGGTGGATGTCGAAATCTGATTGTCCGAAATCCGATAATCGAAGGATATTAAGGCCTTATAGCAAAGAGATGAAAAATCTCCTAAAGAGTAAGAAATACAATCCTGGAAAAAGGCCATCAGAGCATGATATAGGACAGACAAGCTTTTTTAAAGATAATAATGGAAGTATAGCGCATAATGTTATAGAATTAGAGCCAATTATCGAAAAGAAAGAATTAAGGTTGCCAAAGAATGTTATTAGCATAGCTAATACGAATTCTAATGACTTTTTTCTTAGAAAGTGCAGAGAAAGAAATATTAAACCCCATCCTGCAAGAATGCCTCTAGAACTAGCGACATTTTTTATTGAGTTTTTAACTGATCCCGGCGATCTCGTATTAGATCCATTTGCAGGCAGCAATACAACAGGCTATTGCGCGCAGTATCTTGGCAGAAAATGGCTTTCAATCGAAATCCATAAAAAATATGCAGAACAAGCAATATTCCGATTTGAAGATCCATCAATTGAGGGTGATTTCTATGTATATAGAAAATAGAGGTTTACTATAAACGATTGCATGAATTCCTGAATCGCACCGAAAAGATGAAAGCAAGCGAGATCTGAATAAGTCCTCGGTATGGGCAGTGCAGGCCGAGGTATTTGGTTTTAGGACAAAGGATCCCGATATAAACATGGCCTACTCTTCGTGAGCACCGAAATGCGTCATTAGAACGCGAATGGTAATGCACTAATAACGATCAATCTGTCCATAACTGGACAGTGATTATAACGTCATTGGAAAGGGAAATAGTCTGCGGGGCAGATATCCATAAGCGTTTTCTGATAGCGACGATCCACTCTCCCGATGGCCAGAAGATCCAGGCTCGATTTGAAAGTGATCTGGAAGGTCTTCAGCTCTTCAGAAATTGGCTGTTGGATCACGACTGCCGGAAGTTAGCAGTAGAATCAACTGCTAACTATTGGCAGCCAATATATCTTGTAGTGGCAAAGGATATCGAATTTGTTCTTGCGAATTCTTATCAGATCAAGCACATTCCTGGGAGGAAGACGGACATGCTCGATTCTGAATGGATAGCTGAACTCTGTCTCAACAATCTCATATCCCCTCCTCGCATCTTCTCAGGAGAAGATCGAGATTTGAGAGCTTTAACCAGAACTAGGGAGAACTACATTAAAATGAGAAGCCAAATCAAGAACAGAATTCACCACGAATTAGAATCGGCATGCATTAAGCTTTCTTCGGTTCTTTCGGATATCTTTGGCAAATCGGGAATCCATATAATTAGAGGTTTGCTTATCGGAAAAAGCATCGAGGATATTTTGAAGGGCATCCCAGCAAAGACCCTCAAAGCCAATAGAGAAGAAATTCGTAAGGCCATCAGTGCAAACATCTCACCGATTCAAGCATCTCTCCTCGGTCAGCTTCTCAATTCGATTGAATCCTTTGACCGAGAGATAGGATATATCGATCAACAAATCCAGACGGTTATCTCCAAGAGGCACGGAGACCTGGAAATTGCAATGTCGATCCCTGGGATGGGTATAATTTCCGCATCGACTATTCTTGCTGAGATAGGGAACTTTGCAGATTTCAAGACTGGCGAGCAGCTGGCGGCTTACTGTGGCTTGGTGCCATCCGTCTACCAGTCAGCAGGCAAGCTGATTACTGGACATATCACAAAGCAGGGATCTCCCCATATC
>JAAYUT010000092.1 GCA_012517485.1 Candidatus Atribacter fermentans | reverse complement strand
TGAATAACTTGAAGCTCACCTTTTAGTTTCGTCAACTCTTTTTCCAGTTGGTTTTCTTGGGCGATCAAAACTGATATCTCTTTATCTCCTTCTTGTATCCTCTTTTGAAGGGTAAAACTCTTTTTTTGCCAACTTTGATAAAATCGAACACCGTTCTCATTGGTCACCAGTTTTCTCGGAAATATCACCACACCATCTCGACGATACACAATAAGACCATCAGAGCTGATCATATTGACCTCGGGAACTTTCCCACTTTTCAATACATCGATGATGTCGTTCTTGGGGTAAATTTTCCAGTAATCTGATGGTGGTAAAACATTCAGATAGATATAATCCCGACCTACCTTCGAAGAAGATGGATTAAAATTCAAGTTTTCGTCTGTTTTTAAAATGGCAGTGTAATCTTTAAATAGCCAGTTGAAAGCATAAATCACTTTTCCGGGCCATCCTTTGTGGATGAGTTTTTTAAGGAGATCTGCAATTCTTTCATCGATTTTTCCTTCTGGTTCATATTCACGCAGTCCGTTCCGAATTTTAACCAACAAGGTTTTTTTTCTTTCTAATCTCTCGTTGAGTTGCTCTCTCTTGGCGATATTCCTTCGATTTTCTTCTTGAAGAAGTGACATCTTTTTCTGCACGCCCTCGATTTGCTGGATGAGGTTGTTGGATATGGAATCGAGAGAACTATGTTCACGGCTTATCGTCGTATATTCTTCAGAAAGATATTGAATAGAAGTTACAAGACGAGACCATTCCTGTTTGAGTTGGTTGATTTGTTCTTGGCAAGAATCCTTACGAATTCTGAATTCCGCAACTTTTTTTTGGTATTCTTTTTCTTTTCCTTCTAACTCATCTAAAGTTTCATGATACAAAGGATTATGCTGAAGATCTGCAATCTTCTTTTTTAGCGAATCGAGTTGAGGATACAACTCTTTTAAGGTTTCTCGATTCAAAAGCTTATTTTTTTCCCTTTGCCGCGCTTCGGTGAGTTGAAAGTAAATCTGCTGTTCCAAAGATCGTATCCCTTCCCGAAGGCTTTCTAATCTTCCCAGAGCTTGAGATTGAAGCGCTTCCTTTTCCTGAAGAAGCTCTTGTTGTTTTTTAAAGAAAAGATCGAGGTGGGCTTCTTCATCCCCCAATTGTTTTAATTCTATTTCAACTTTTTCTCTTTCACCTTCTAATCCTTTTATCTTTTTCAACCGTTGTTGAATAAGGAAGTTAAAATATTCTTTCCGGAGTCCAATTAACAACTTCTCCTCATGGAGATATTTTTCCTCCTGTCGAGCATGTTCGGATACTTTTTCTATCTGGAGATCGAGTTCATTTTCCCGTTCTTTTAAACGGCATACTTTTTCGGTAATTTTTACTAAAGAAGATTTCATGAATGAGAGCTTTTCTTTCACAGCATAAGTACCGCTGGCCATTTCAAAGAGGGAAAATTTATCGCTGGGACGAAATTCAAATAAACTTTGCAACTTGGTGTTATCAACCACTGCTACACCAATACTATCAACCAAAAAACCGAACTTCCGGAGTTCTTCCTTTAAATCTTTTAAACGAGAGCGATTTTGATTCAAAAAATATTCTGATTCTCCAGATGCAAAGATTCGTCTTCCTATCCAATAGGGTGGTGTTTGCTCACCCTCTGACCATTGAGTTTCAATAAAAGCCATGCCTAAAGGCTTTGCTCCGGCTGATCCATGAAAGATAACTTCTTTTCCCTGGGAAATTCGTATTTCCCTAAAATTATCTCCCAGCACCCAGCGGAGAGCATCTATAACATTGCTTTTCCCTGAACCATTCGGACCTACAATAACATTTAAACCAGGATGAAACTCAATCGTTACAGGATGGGCGAAGGACTTAAACCCATGAATATTTAAATGAGTTAAAAACATGGATAATCACGGAAACTATATTTTTCTTCGATAATTTTTTCCCAAGCCTTACGAGCCGCTTCCTGTTCCGCCTTTTTTTTACTGGAACCTTCACCAACAGCTAATTCTTTTTCATTAATAAAAACCGCAATGCGATAGGTTTTCAGTTCATGCGATTCTTCTATAACTTGATACATGGGGAGAGTTTCGTATTCCTTCAATGACCAGGTTTGTAAAAGGCTTTTATAATTGACTGAAAGAAAAACCAATTCAAGTCCGCCTTCAGAAGAAAAAATGGTATCTAATACCTTTTTGGTAAGGTCAAAGGATTTTGAATCTAAATACACAGCACCGACTAATGCTTCGAGTGCACTGGAAATGATCGAGTTTTTCTCTCGTCCTCGACCCTTCTCTTCCCCTTTACCAAGTAAAATAAATCGCTCCAGATGGATATTTCGGGCTACCTGAGCCAAGCTTTCTTCGCTTGCCCATTTTGCTTTCATAGCTGAAAGCCAGCTCCGAGGTTTCTCATATTGAGAAAAAAGGTAGTCGGCAATATATAAGCCGACTACCGCATCACCTAACCACTCAAACTTATCATTACAATGCCCTTCTTTCCCTTCCAGTGCCGACTTATGCAATAAGGCGATTTTCAAAAGAGAGCGATTTTCAAAATGGTATCCAATTCGATTTTCAAGTTCGATGAGCTCGTCTTCATTAAAAGGCATTTTCGGTTTCAAAATTAGCTTAATTTTGATTCAATATAATCGATTGCTTCTTGGACCGAGGTAATCTTTTCTGCATCTTCGTCGGGAATTTCTATGTCAAATTCTTCTTCGAATGCCATAATGAGCTCAACAATATCAAGAGAATCAGCACCCAGGTCATCAATAAAGGAAGCATCTGGTGCGACATCGTCTTCTTCAACACCAAGCTGATCAACAATTATTTCTTTAACTTTGGAATAAACATCCATTTCCAGCACCTCCAACCATTCAATTAGTTTTAATACATCACCATACCACCGTTAATATGAAGCGTTTGACCAGTGACATATGCAGCGGCGGATGATGAAAGAAAGGCAACGGCCTCAGCTATTTCTTCTGGTTGTCCCAATCGCCCAATCGGTATTTGATTGATCCAACCTTCCTTAATTGCCTCAGGCAAGTTACGGGTCATATCGGTATCAAAAAAACCGGGAGCAATTGCATTAACGGTGATTCCGCGTGATGCAACTTCTCGGGCAAGAGATTTGGTAAAACCAATGATAGCTGCTTTGGCAGATGAGTAATTTACCTGTCCGGCATTTCCGATTACCCCTACCACCGAAGAAATATTAATGATCCGACCATACCTCCTTTTTACCATGGACTTTAAAACACTTTTGGTACATTGATAGGTACCTTGAAGACAAACATTGAGCACCAGATACCAGTCTTCATCTTTCATTCTCAAAAAAGCTGCATCTCGGGTTAACCCAGCATTATTGACTAAGATATCGATTTGACCCCATTTTTCTAAAACATCTTGAACCATGCCATCGACTTGTTCCTTGTTGGTTACATCAACCCGATAGGGATAAGCACAAACACCATCGGCCTGTAAATGTTCTACCGCTTGTGACAAATCCGACTCGGATAAAACATCACAAAGAATGGGAGTGGCTCCATATCCACCTAATATTTTTGCCGTTGCAAAACCAATTCCTCTCCCAGCTCCGGTGATTATAGCAATTTGGTTTTTTAAGTCAATCATTTTATGACGCCTCTTTTATCCATTCGGTTAAAGCGGATACTGATTGGACTGAACGGGTCTCAACCTGATCGTATTCCCGTTTGAATAATTTTGATAACACATTTCCAGGTCCAATTTCTACAAATTTCCGATACCCTTCCTGATAGAGCCGATCCATGATTTTTTTCCATTGAACCGGTAAAACCATTTGCTGATTGAGTAATTCCCGAATTTCCTCCGGATCATTGGCATAATCGGCACTGACATTACTTACAAACCTTACCTGAGGTTGAGAAAGGGAAGTCTGTGACAATATAGCTTGGAATTCACGAGCTGCTTCTCTCATAAAAGAAGAATGGAAGGGAGCGCTAACCCGTAATTCAATCACTTTTTTTGCCCCTTGTGATTTGGCTTTTTCCATGAGGAGAGGAACCAAATTTTTTTCTAAAGATAAAACCACTTGATCCGAGGAATTATAATTGGCAATCTCAATCTTTCCACTGACCGAAAGTTCCTGCAACAATGGATTGAACTGATGTTCGCGAAGTCCAATTACCGCAACCATTGTTCCATTTCCCGCCGGAACCGCATTCTGCATAATTTCGCCTCTTTTTCTTACTAAAAAGACGGCTTCGGAAAAGTCAATTGAACCAGCAGCAACCAATGCCGAATACTCGCCCAAACTATGACCTGC
>JAAYUT010000582.1 GCA_012517485.1 Candidatus Atribacter fermentans | reverse complement strand
CAACTTCCAATAGAAATCTTTGATTTTGACATAAGAAACCCTCCCTTAGCAATGTATTTAAATATAAATACGTTTTCATGAAAACGTATTTATATTTAAAATATATTAATTTTTTTTTGTTGTCAACCCTTGGTTTGATTTAAAAAAATTCCGATAAATCCTACCATTGACTAAAAAATATCCTATTATCTGTGTTTTAAATATGAAATGGATAGGAACAAAGTTCAACTCCGAAAGTATTAAAAAATTCTGGTTTTCTTAAAAAATTGAAAATTTCAAGAAGAGATTCTTGTGTGGTTAAATGAAGATATTTGAGGAAGTTAATAAATATATAACAATAAGAAAAAGATTAAACACTTTAAAAGAAACTGTGGGTCCTTGAACAATAATTTCTGAAAAAACAATTTTTTATCGTTTATCCTACTATTCTTTAGGGGGGTACGAATAAACCGAGTAATCGATAAAATAAATTAAAATTTCCCTCTTAGGAGGGTACCATCTTTATTATAGGTAAGAAACTATTGGTTTAAATTTTTACCTTAAAAATAATACCATTAAAAAGCTTGACTCGGTATTACAAGATCAAGTAACTATATAAAAGAGCTCGAGGAAGATGGAAAGGTCCTTTCCATAAATTCCCTTTTAATGTATGCGAAATCGAACCGTCTCGATGAAGATAGCCATACCATTCACCGTACTCCTTATCCGGAAAATGAGTGAAGCTCCACTCATGAATTTTAATAAACCATTGGGCGTACTTCTCGTCTCCTGTTAATTCATATGCTAGTAGCAAGGCATAGAGGGCCTCTGTGTGTGGCCACCAAAGCTTCATGTCCCACTCAAGCTGGTCAAGGGGTCTATTAGCTAAATCGACAAAATAGAAAAGACCACCGTACTCTTTATCCCAACCTAATCGAAGTGACCAATCTAATATTTCTAAGGCTCTCTTAATAATATTTTTATCTTCAAGCTTTTGTCCTTCCCGTAAGCAAAACCAAGCTGATTCAATCGCATGACCAGGATTGACACAACGTCCTTCTGGTCCAGGAATCATTGAACCATCTGAATTAACATTTTCAAGTAAGGCTTGGACATCATCACGAGCGTGAACCCAAAGTATTTCGTCCAAAAATTTTTTTATCACTGGTTGGTATCTATCATCCGGGACTATCTCTCGAAGCTCCTGAGTTGTTGCTACCATGATCATAGGAATAGCATGGCTTTTTACCGGATAATTTTCATATACAGTATTTGATCCAATTTTTTCCGGATTATCAAGCAATGAAACGATGTTCCAATAGGTTTTTACTGCTTGTTTTAATGACAACTCATCCCCCGAAGCTTTAGCATAATGAGCTAATCCAATAATTAAAAATGTTTCGGAAAAAATGCTCCAAGGTTTATTGATAGGCTTTCCATCCTGAGTTAGACGGAAAAACGCCCGACCCGATTCATCAAACGCAAATTTTTTTATAAAATCTGCACCAAGGCGAGCTGCATACAACCAATCCGGGTTTTTTTCAATATGATTGTAAAGTTTTGAAAATAACCAGGTAGCTCGACCTTGCACCCAAATAGATTTATCTTTCCCATAAGGAGTCCCTTCTCTATCAAGTTGACTAATAAAGCCACCAAACTCTTCATCTAAGGAGTATTTCAACCAGAAAGGAATAACGTTATCAAAAAGCTCTTTATGATATATCTCCTTTATTTTTTTCCTATCAAAGTTCATAAATATACCTCCTTTTTTCTTTTTTTTATTCTTTGACTGCCCCAAATGCCAATCCTTTTACAAAATTCTTTTGAATAATAAGGGCGAATATCAAAACCGGAATTATGGCTAAAACTCCCATACCAGTCATTTGCCCCCACTCCAATCCTCTGTCAGTAATAAAACCAGAAATGACGACCGGTACAGTTTGAGCCCGGTAAGTCGTTAAAATTACTGCGAATAAAAACTCATTCCATGCCAGGATGAATGAAAAAACAGCTGCTACAACTAACCCAGGTATTGATATTGGTATAACGACTCTTACGAATCGTTCAAAGAAAGTGGCTCCATCCATGATGGCTGATTCTTCGATGCTCCGAGGAATATCCCCAAAAAATCCAAGAAGAATCCAAATTACAAAAGGAAGATTAAAACTAGTATAAGTGATGGCTAGCGCTAACCTCGTATCTAAAAGACCCAATCTTTGTATAATCATAAAATAGGCAATGGCAGTACAGACTGCTGGGTACATTCTAGTCATGAGAATCCAATATACCAAAAAAATGCCTAATTTAAATGGAAATCGTACTCGAGCCAAGCTGTATGCCGCAAAGCCACCAAACACTGTCGCCATTAACGTTGAGCTTATGGCAATAATGACGCTGTTTATAAAATATGGTAATACTCCATTAACTTGTAATATTGATCGATAATGGTCCAATGTTATATTTTTTGGAATCCATACTGGTGGATAAGTGAAAATATCAACAGGATTTTTTAACGATGTAGTAAATAGCCAAAAAAGAGGGATTAGGACCTGGGATAAAGCAATGAAGATAACCACATATTCAATTATCCTTTTGAAGTAGTTTTTTCCTTGGCGGGCAGCAATTTGCCTTTTCATTTCTTTATTCTATCCTTTTTTCAACCTGTACAAATTTTTTAGCGATTATATAGGATATTACAAAAATACAAATTAAAAATATCCAAGATTGAGCGGAGGCTTCTGTTATATCGAAATATTTTAAGCCTTTTTTATATATCCGAAGGCTTAAAACTTCAGTAGCCAAGCCCGGTCCACCATAAGTAAGAACATAAATGGAATCGAACATTTTAAAGGCGTCCATCAACCTTAATAACAACGTAACCGCAATAACTGGTTTGAGGAGAGGCATGGTGATATATCGAAATATTTGAAGACCACTGGCTCCATCTATTCTAGCAGCCTCAAAAGGAGTATCGGATAAAGATTTCAACCCAGCAATCAACGTTAGCATAACAAAAGGAGTCCAAGTCCAAGTTTCAACTATAATTACCGCAACTTTTGCCCATATTGGATTTTGAAGCCATGGTTTATCAATACCTATTTGGGCAAGACCCAACTTAAAAATACCATAATCAGGGTTGAACATTAAACGCCATAAAACACCCACTACCACTGGAGCAATAATATTTGGAATAAGCAGGATTGTTTGCCAAAGACGAAAACCTTTTCTCTCCTGAGAAAGAATAAGAGAAAGCATTAACCCTATTAATAGTTGGAGGCCTAAGGATACTGAAACAATTAATATGGTATTCCAAGCAGCGGTGAGAAATTCTCCGTCTCTAATACCTGTTGAATAATTTTGAAGCCCAACGAATTGAATTGGTTGTCCAGGTCGTAAAAGGTTTAAATTTGTAAAGCTAACACCAAGGGAATAAGAAAGCGGAATGAGAGAAGTAATGCTCAAAAAAAGAATTGCTGGCAAAATAAATACAATTCCATAGTTTAAGTCAGGAGAATGTTTTCTCTTCATCATAGCACTCTCAAGTATTTGTTTTCCAGAATTTTTTAAAGCTTTTTTATCCAAAAACCGTAAATATTCTTAATTATAATAATAAAAAAGATAACATTATCTATCTTGAAAATACCGTGAACCGTGAACAATTTAAAAACCACCCTCATCCTTACCTTCTCCCATCAAGGGAGAAGGAATTATTTCATTCTATTATTTATTTTTTCCCTCGCCCCTTCGTGGGAGAGGGTCAGGGTGAGGGGCAACTCATTTCCATCTGTATTTAGTGCGGTCAAACGGTATGGAAAACTGTCTTTTTTAAAAAAAGACAGGCCAATTATTTGTTACTGGATATTTGGATTCTTTAATTTTTAACTATCGCTATGGTTAATCAAATACAAAAGAAATATTTTAAAGGTAATTGATTGATAAATTTGCGGAACCCACAAGGCGTTGAACAGTTCTTATTCAAACTAATCAACAAGGGTTCCGCAAAGAAATCAGCTTAATAAGAAATCAGAAACCAGTATAAGGAAAATCTGGCGTGTCAACAGAGAATAAACCTTCCCACTTTTCTTGAATTTCAGTAATCATTTGCTCAGCGCTGATCATGTCAGCAAGGAATGCTGATACACGAGCATCCATGAAGTCATAAGCTTCCTGAGATTGTGCTACGTTAAACCGAGGAACCGGGTTCATAAGTCCCGGCAATATTCCTTCTAAGTCTGGTCGGGTTGCGAGAAAATCTTGATCCTCATATACTGAAGAAAGAGTTGGTCCAATACCAAGTTCTAAAAAGAAATCTCTTTGTTTGCTCTCTTGGGTAAAGAAAGCAATCCACGCAAAAGCAGCATCTTTATTCTTTGATGTGCTAGGTATGCCGAGAGACCAGGCACTTAACTCACCACTCCCACCTGGGTAAGGAGCAAAAGCCCATTTTCCAACAATTGATGATTCTTTTTCATCTCCTGCTGGTGCACGTAAAAAGCTAGGCCACACTTCGGCCATTGTTGCTCTACCTAAAATAAACGCTTGCATTTGTTCTGGATAGCCGTAAGAAAGCGTTCCTTCCGGACAATAAGCAAGTAAATCTTTTAAAAGTCGTGCTGCTTCTAATCCATGCTCCATGTTGTTTTTTAATTGTGGTTGCCATTCCTTATTCAAAAATTTTCCTCCAAGTGTGAGATAACGGGCTCTCCAAAATTGACCGACCTGTTCTCCTAGACCAGCTAAAACTGAGCCATAGATTTCATCGGTGGTTAGCTTAGCTGCTATTTCGTTAACTTCGGACCAATTTGTGGGTGGTTTTAGTCCTGCTCCCTCAAAAATATCGGTACGGTATATGAAAGAATACACATCACAAGCATTAGGAATACCGTAAATCTTATCGAAACCGCCTCCACAATTTTTCAGAACTCCTGGGATGAAGAGATCCATATCGATCCCATAAGAATCGATAAAATTATTTAAAGGTTCGAGATAGGGCATAAAAAGGCCATCCCATTGATAAGCAACTTGAAGAACATCATAAGCCTGACTTCGGGTAATCAATGATGTCAGTTGTTTTTCAAAAAGAGTAGCATATGGATCAGCAACAACTCTGACCTTACATCCGGTAAGTTCTTCAAATTCAGGTGCAGCTTTGCGAGCAGCTGGTTCATAGGTTGTTCCAGCCATATAGTAAACAGTTATCTCATGCCCAGATAAATCTGGAAAATCCAGCCCATATGCTATTGGAATTGTGGCTAATAATAAAATACCAATAACTAAAAACCCAAAAATTCTTTTCATATTTTTTCCTCCTCCATTTATTTAAATATTAAAATACTTTCTTACTTTACAATTGTCGAACAAATCAAATTTATTAAAAACTACCTCGATTCGATTTTCAATTTTCAAAAAAGTTATTTGGATTTTGTGGTTTTTAAATATTTTTTGTAACATTTCTTTTTTTATTAAATAACTTGTTATGATTGTTATTGAGGATTCTTAATATTATCTTTGCAGGATTTAAAGCTAAAGCACCTATTTATAAATAACGCTTTCTCTTTTCACCTCCTTTATCAATCTTTTTTAGTTTTGTAATCAAAAATATATTATTTAAAAATTAGTTTTTCTCTTCTACTATTATATAATAATCAATTTATATACATTATTAATGTTATACAAAAATTCTAATAAAATTTATTAATTTGATTCAATTATAACATGTATTATTATCAAAAAAAGATTTAGTCGGGTTTTTTCTATATTTTTTTATGTGAAGTTAGGAATATCCAGTTAAGTCCATATAATTGTGTAAATTGAAAGAGCCATTTTCAAAAACCTCGGTTAGAATGTAGTTGTCAATTAAAACACTCAAAACCGGAGGGATTTTGAAATGGCTCAATATCAGATTACCGTAAATTTTTGAACTTTTGCATCACCTTTTTCAAAAAAATACCAAAGACTTGAGGGATGGCACAGCTCTTGGAATCGATTGGAAACCAAATCCTTTTAAGCTCAAGCGACTCAAGCAACTCGAAGCTGATTACTACGAACGAACTGATACTCGGAAAGGATATCGGAATGGGACCTCTCCTCATACTCTTGTCACCCGAGTAGGGAGTCTCACTGTAAAGGTCCCACGTCTTCGTAATGGAGACTTTTCGACTGACCTTTTTGCCCGTTATCAACGGAGTGAACAAGCCTTCATCCTTGCTCTGATGGAAATGGTGGTCAATGGAGTTTCAACCCGCAAAGTGGAACACATTACCTATGAGCTGTGTGGAGAAACATTCTCCAAATCCACGATTGCTGAACTCTGTAAAGGTCTTGACCCAGTTATCACCGCTTGGAATAACCGACCCTTATCTGAAGTCGAATATCCGTTTCTGATCGTCGATGCCTTGGTCATTACAATTCGTGAAGACCATCGGGTTCGATCCCGTAGTGTGCTTCTGGCGGTTGGGGTGAACCGAGAAGGATACCGGGAAGTTCTGGGAATCCAGAGGGGAAGAGTGAATCAGAAGCAAGCTAACGTTCCTTTTCATCTGGTTAAAAGAGAGAGGGTTGAATGGAGTGGATTACGTCACCTCAGATGACCATCAGGGTTTAAAAAAAGCTATTGAAACGTATCTTCAAGGAACGACCTGGCAACGGTGTCAGACCCACTTCATGAAAAATATCGTGGATGCCACTCCGAAAGCTCTCCAAGAGGAGATCCACTCTCGAGTACGAGGGATCTTTGAGGCAGCCAATCTGGAAACTGCCCGTTTCCTTTTGAATCAAACCCTTGATGAATATGATGGGAAAGCTCCTCACGCCATGGAGGTTTTAGAAAACGGTTTTGATGACGCGACCGCAGTTTTAGAACTTCCCAAGCGATATCGGACCAAACTTCGCACCACCAACTCTTTAGAGCGGGTAAATGAAGAAATCCGTCGACGAGAACGAGTCATTCGCATCTTTCCCAATCGGGAATCGAGTCTTCGTCTTATCGGAGCTTTTCTTCTGGAGTATGATTGATGCATGGTCAGGGAAGCGATACCTCGACATGCGTGATTACGATGAGTGGAAACAAGCCGATGGTCAGTTGAAAACAGTCGAAACGGTGATTCCCACGATATCCATCAATCGGGATGAGCCAGTTTTATTGTTGTAAATACTCTTTGTTTTTCTGATTTTAAAAAATCTACAAACCTTTGTCGTCGGCTGGTGGAAACTGTGGGCAACTCGATTGAAGAGTTGTCCAAGCGATGGGGATAATTCCTTTTTAACTATCCCCATAAGCGTCAGGATCCACGAGGATATCTTTGGGTGTAGCTCGGATTGGTTCAAGTGATTCCACGTAATGTTGAGAGATAACTTTTCAAGGTACGTTTTCCTGGTTTGAAATCGGTCAAACCAGGAATT
>JAAYUT010000581.1 GCA_012517485.1 Candidatus Atribacter fermentans | reverse complement strand
CCTGCACCAGGAATAGAATGGTCTACCGGCCAAAATCGAATGACAAGATCTCCAATGTTCACCATGCCTTCTAAAATTGGAATAAATGAAACCGGTGAAAGAGGTCGCTTCCCTGGAGCTTGATTCCAGAAATTTTCAACCCTTTCAGGGGGTAATTGATTGGTAAAAACATGATATGGTCTTTGCTGAGAAGGTTTCGAGTAATTCTTATTGGAACAGATCAAACCATCTTCCAATAACTCTTTTGGTTTGACATAGACGATTTCTGAAAGAAAATCGGATATTCCACAATCCTGAATAGCTTTGGCAATCAATGCACTGGTTAAACTAGTATAAATTGGAATGTCGGGAGATAAAAGAGAAATATAACCGGAGTGATCAAGGTGAGCATGGCTTAACAAAACTCCCTGAATGGCCAGTCTTCTAAAAGCCGGGTGACTGGATACTTTTTCCCACCATTTTTGATTCGGAATCCGTAAATCTTCTCGGTAGATTTCTGGGAGCGGCGGAATGAGATCAAAAGCCAAGAGGTCTCCTAAGCCGTTGAGACTTCGAGGTTTAAGAAACTCATCGAAGTACTTATTCTCCTCGCTAAAACTTTTTCCAAAATCAAGGAACAAAGTGGTTCGATCACTCTCGAGAAGGATCTTATTCCCTCCAATTCCATCCACTCCTCCTCCAGTGAAAAAACTTAATTTCACGCTCATCTTTTCCTACCCTCGTTCATGATAAAAATATTCTTTTCTTATCAATATTATAATAGTCTATCTTGAAAATACCATTAAATGAATTCTTTAATCGGTCATCCTTTAATTATTTTAAAAAAAATACTAAATGAGATTGCCACGTCGTTCAACCAAAAAACGGTTGACCTCCTCGCAATGACGGATTGAGATAGGAGTTTTCATCCTTATCTGGTTTCGCCGATGTAGCATGAGGGTCTATCCTGAAAATACCGGAATGATTTTTTATAGGTAACTCAAATTGAGCAATTAACCAGGATCTCATTCTGGGCTTTCACCTTCATCCTTCCCTTCTCCCATAAAGGGAGAAGGTATTCTGACTCGTCATTGCGAGGAACGAAGTGACGTGGCAATCTCATGAGTTCAATCTTTTTTATTTCTCTCTTTTTAGAGAAATGAAGTTTGAGAAGGATTCGTTTTTTTCAGTTCTTTCAAATCCCCCTTACCCCCTTTGCTAAAGAGGGAAGCTTTTTTCCCCTCGCCCCTTCGTACAGAGAAGATGAGGATGAGGGGGCATCATTTTCATCCTCATCTGGTGCTGTAATGCAGCATGAAAGTCTACCTTGTAAATGCATTGATAAGTGATTTGTCAATTGTAAATAGTAAAAATTTCACCCTCATTCCAAACTTCTCTCATTTCTCTTGCTTTCCTCTTCCATGGTGGGAAAGGCGTAGTTAGAGGCCAACTTTTACATTATCATCTGATGCTGCATAACAGCATAGAGGTCTATTAAAAAATTATAAGGTATAAATCGAAGATTAATGATGGGGTTATAGAGTAATGGTGTTGGATATATTCGATTGATTTGCGATAACTTATAATTTTCCTTCTCTTTTTTTTAAAAAAAGAGATGATTTTATAGCAATTAATAATAAAAATTAAGAAGCACTGGAAGGAAACATCCCAGTGCTTCTTAATTTAAAAACAAATGGAAGGCTATGGTATTAAAACGACTTTTATTGATTCTTCCCCCTTTTCTACCATCTCAAATCCCTTTTTAAAGTCTTCTAATGGAATCTCGTGAGTGATGACTTTTTCTGGTTTAATTTGTCCCTTATAGACAAATCGAATTGCTGATTCGTAAGTATTGGGACTTAAATGAGCCCCACGTAAATCGAGTTCTTTCCGATCGCCAATAATACTCCAATCAACTGTCGTTGGATCATTATAAACACTAAACTCGACATATCTTCCTAATTTTCGTATCATTTGAAGACCTTGGATAACTCCTGCCGGATG
>JAAYUT010000580.1 GCA_012517485.1 Candidatus Atribacter fermentans | reverse complement strand
TTTTTACAAGAAGCTGAATTGCGGGAAGGTAGTGATTCAAAACTTATTTTAGCATTTAGACCTAGCTGCCGTTTTCACAAGGAAAGCATTGAAAGAAAAGAAAATTTTCAGATTATTGTCGATGTCCTTCAAGAAATCCGGGGTAGAAAATGTCAGATTGAGTGTGTTATTGATAATTCGAATAATTTAGATGAATCAGAACCTATACCAAACATTGAAACCAATCAGATAATTCCTGATAATTATAATAATGATATTAGAATTGAAAGTAATAATAATGAAGTGAAGCCTTTTATGGCTGCGGTCGAAATTTTTGACGGTTTAGTTGTTGAATTTTCAACTATTGATGATCATTTAAGAATTGGATGGGAGGAGACTGACTTTGAAAAACCTGATGAGGGAAGCCCAGAAAATGCAAGCTAAAATGGCGAAAATGCAAGAAGAGCTGAAGAACAAACAAGTAGAGGCTACCAGTGGCGGTGGAATGGTGAAAGTGGTTTGTAATGGTCAACAAGAAATTCTCGAAATAAAAATTGAGCCTTCATTGTTGGAAGAAAATGACATTGAAATGTTGCAAGATTTAGTTTTAGCTGCCGTTAATGAATCACTCAATCGTTCACGTGAGATGGCTCAAGAAGAAATGGCGAAGATAACTGGTGGTTTAAATATTCCTGGGTTGATTTGAAAATCACATTCTTTTTCACCCTTGGTGGGAAGATCGTCTTCTTTCCCCTTCACTCTTCAATAGGAAAGGATTCCTATAAGGGGGATGCCTATTTATTAATCTCTCTTTAGGAGAGAAGGGTGGGGCAAAATTTAAAACGATAAAGTATGTTCAAAACCATAATTGCGAGGTGGAAATTGTTTGGGTGACTCTTATCCAGAGGCTTTAAAAAATTTGATTGCCTCTTTTTCGCGTCTTCCCGGTATTGGCCCCAAAACTGCTCAAAGATTATCCTTTTTTCTAATAAAATCATCACCGGAAGAGATAGAGGGATTAATCAATTCCCTTACCCAGGTAAAGCAGAAAATTCACTTTTGTTCTCGCTGCGGTTTTTATGCAGATAACGAGCTTTGTTCTATTTGTCAGGATTTGAATCGGGAATCAAAAACATTATGCGTTGTTGAGCGACCTCAAGATGTTCTTTCTATTGAAAAAACTGGATACCGCGGTCTGTATCATGTTCTTCAAGGTGTTCTCTCTCCTCTTTCTGGTATCGGACCGGAAGATTTAACCATTGATCAACTCATGAAACGGATTGAAACTGAAAATTTTAAAGAAATAATTTTAGCCACTAATCCCTCACTTGACGGCGAAGCAACCGCCTATTTCATTGCTCGCAAACTTCGTTCTTTTTCAGTACGGATTACGATGATTGCTCGTGGGTTGCCTTTAGGTGGAGATTTGGAGTATGCTGATGAAATTACTCTTGCTCAAGCCTTTGAAGGGAGAAGGGATATTCAGATAAATACTTGATTATCAATATTTTGAAGAGACCATTATCATAATGTTACAATAATTATTATGTAAAAAAATGGTATTTATTCTATAAAATGGATTGGGAAATAATCTAACGAGAAAGGTGAGATAAGAAATGTCACGAGAATTAGCTATGATCGATGGGAATGAAGCAACCACATATTCTGCTTACCATGTTAACGAAGTAATTGCAATTTATCCCATTACCCCATCTTCAACGATGGGAGAATTAGCCGACCAATGGGCGTCAGAGAAAAAGCCTAATATTTGGGGAACTGTCCCTCAAGTCATTGAAATGCAGAGCGAAGGGGGGGCGGCAGGAGCGCTTCATGGTTCGCTTCAAACCGGTGCTCTAAGTACCACCTTTACCGCTTCTCAGGGGTTATTATTAATGATTCCTAATATGTATAAAATCGCTGGTGAGCTTACACCAGCATTAATTAACGTGGCTGCACGGACTGTAGCAACTCATGCTTTATCGATTTTTGGGGATCATAGTGATGTCATGGCTACCAGGGAAACTGGTTTTGCATTGTTATCTTCAAATTCCCCTCAAGAAGCAATGGACATGGCTCTTATTGCCCAAGCAGCTACTTTAGAATCTCGGGTTCCTTTTCTTCACTTCTTTGATGGGTTTCGAACCTCTTCTGAAGTCGCAAAAGTCGAGCTTTTATCGATTGAGGATATGAAAGCGATGATCGATGACCGATTAGTTGAGGAATTTCGAAACAGAAAGCTCTCTCCTGATCGTCCCTTTATTCGTGGGACTGCTCAAAACCCCGATGTTTTCTTCCAGGCCCGAGAAGCCTGTAATCCTTATTATCTGAATTGCCCAAATATTGTCGAAAAGGTCATGGAACGATTTGAGAAAATAGTTGGAAGAAAGTATCGTCTTTTCGATTATCATGGAGTTCCTGATGCCGAATCAGTTATTGTAATTATGGGGTCTGGTGCCGAAACAACCCAGGAAACCGTAGATTATCTAAATGAACGTGGAGCCAAATTAGGTCTCATTAAAACCAGGCTTTACCGTCCTTTCTCGGTAGAACATTTTATTGCCTCGCTTCCAAAAACCGTTCAAACCATTGTCGTGCTTGACCGTACTAAAGAACCAGGAGCGGTTGGTGAACCAATGTATATCGATGTTAAAACCGCCCTCCAAGAAGCCATAGAAAAAGGAATGCTTTCTCGCTCCCAAACACCTCGGGTTCTGGGGGGGCGTTATGGGCTTTCTTCCAAGGAATTTACCCCTGCCATGGTTAAGGCGGTTTTTGACGAAGCCAAAAAAGCTGATCCTAAAAATCATTTTACTGTTGGAATCAACGATGACGTTACCCATACTAGCCTCGAATATGATCCAACCTTTTCTACCGAGGATCCCAAAACTGTCCGGGCACTCTTTTATGGTCTTGGGTCTGATGGTACGGTGGGTGCCAATAAAAATTCGATTAAAATTATCGGCTTAGAAACTGATAATTACGCTCAAGGCTATTTTGTATATGACTCCAAAAAAGCCGGTGCAGTGACGGTTTCCCATCTCCGATTTGGTCCTAAGCCGATTCATTCCCCTTACCTCATTATTCGCGCGAACTTTTTAGCCTGTCACCAGTTTACCTTCTTGGAAAGATTCGATATGCTTAAAAATGCCGATGAAGGTGCTATTTTTCTTCTCAATAGTCCCTTTGGTCCCGATGAAACCTGGGAACATCTTCCCAAAAAAGTCCAAGAGCAAATTATCAATAAAAAACTTCGCTTTTTCGTAATCGATGGATATCAAGTCGCACAAGAAACTGGAATGGGTGGACGGATTAACACTATTCTTCAAACTTGCTTCTTTGCTATTAGTGGAATTCTGCCTCGTGATGTGGCTATCCAAAAAATTAAAGAATCAATTCAAAAAACCTATGGTAAGCGGGGTGAGGCTGTTGTAAAGAAAAATTTTGCCGCAGTCGATGCAGCTTTAGGGCATCTTCATGAAGTAAAGGTCCCATCAACCGCCAACAGTCAATATGAGATGCACCCACCAGTACCCCCCGAAGCACCAGAGTTCGTTCAAAAAGTCACTGCTAAGATTATTGCCAATGAAGGTGATAGTTTACCAGTGAGTGCTATGCCAGTTGATGGCACCTTCCCCAGTGCAACCACCCAATGGGAACGGAGAAATATTGCCCTTCAAATTCCGGTATGGGATCCCGAGGTTTGTATTCAGTGTGGAAAATGTACTTTAGTTTGTCCTCACGCAGTTATTCGTGGGAAAATTTACGATCCGGAAAAAGTTGGTGAGTTTCCCCCCACCTTTAAACAAGCAGCAGCACGTTGGAAAGAATTCCCAAATTATGCCTTTACTATTCAAGTCTCACCTGAAGATTGTACCGGTTGTGGAGCCTGTATCCAAGCGTGCCCAGCTAAAAATAAAAAAGACTCCAGCTTAAAAGCGCTTAATTTTGCTCCCCAAATTCCACTTCGCCAGCAAGAAGCAGAAAATTGGAAATTTTTTAAGAGTATTCCCGACCCAGAACGAGACAAGCTCAATCTTAGCCGTACTCGAGATGTGATGTTGCTCCGGCCCCTTTTTGAATTTTCTGGTGCTTGTGCCGGGTGTGGTGAAACTCCTTATGTTAAATTAATGAGTCAACTCTTTGGTGACCGAGCTATTATTGCCAACGCCACCGGCTGTAGCTCCATATACGGAGGAAATCTACCCACAACTCCTTACGCCATAAATGACAACGGGAAGGGGCCGGCTTGGTCAAACTCGCTTTTTGAAGATAATGCTGAGTTTGGCCTTGGCATGAGATTGGCTCTTGATAAACAAGCTGAGTTTGCCAAAGAAATGCTTGAAAAAATGGCCTCTCAAATTGGTTCTGAGTTAGTCGATGCGCTTCTTTCTACCGACCAATCAAGTGAAGCAGGCATAAAATCCATGCGGGAATTAGTAAGTCAGCTCAAAAATAAATTATCAAGCCTTAACATTCCCGAGGCAAAGCGGTTACTGACCATAGCCGATTCTTTAGTTAAGAAAAGTGTTTGGATCTTAGGAGGAGATGGTTGGGCTTATGATATCGGTTTTGGTGGCTTAGATCACGTTCTGGCTTCCGGCCGAAACGTTAATGTTCTCGTTTTAGATACCGAGGTTTACTCCAACACTGGTGGACAAATGTCAAAATCTACTCCTCGAGGAGCAGTTGCCAAATTCGCTGCTGGTGGAAAAGACGTTCGAAAGAAAGACCTTGCTTTGATGGCTATTACCTATGGAAATATTTACGTTGCACGAGTAGCAATGGGCGCCGACGATATTCAAACCATTAAAGCCTTTCTCGAAGCCGAAGCTTATGATGGACCATCAATCATAATTGCTTATTGTCACTGTATTAATCATGGTTTTGATTTGGTTCATGGTATGGAGCAACAGAAAAAAGCGGTTCAATCGGGTTATTGGCCCCTCATTCGTTACAATCCCGATTTAGTAAAAGATAATAAGAATCCTCTCCAGATCGATTCTAAAGCTCCAAGCCTCTCGCTTGACCAATATATATATAATGAAACCCGTTATTCTATGCTTAAACTCAGTAATCCTGAACAAGCTCAAAAACTTCTCGCTTTGGCAGAAGAAGATGTTGTTGCTCGATGGAAACTGTATCAGCAATTAGCTGCAATGGAAACCAACAAATAAGAAAAATGGCTCTGCCCCTTGCAAGAGCGGCAATTTTCTCTTGCTGCTCTTGCTCTTCATTTTTTTATCCCTAAATTCGTCTCTTTTGGAAATACCTCTTACCACGAATACTTTAATACTGTCATCCTGAGTACCTTTTCATTCTTCTTTTTCTTCTCCTTTTCCAAAATCCTCACAATAAACATCCCTTTATTCAAAAAAGATTAAGCGAAATAAAAGCGGTTAAGAAGGGTTTAAATGATTAATATTAGTAAGTATTTTACTTATTTTCATGGTTTAATAAAAATATCATAAATACCTACTTGAATTTTTAAAGGAAGGTGGATTACAATGATTGATCTTTCAACCTCTTATTTAGGTTTTAATCTCAAAAATCCATTAGTTGTTTCAGCCTCTCCATTGAGCGAAAAAATTGATAATCTCAAACTTATGCAAGAAAAAGGCGCTGGAGCAATTGTTCTTCATTCTCTATTTGAAGAACAGCTCACTCTCGAATCT
>JAAYUT010000091.1 GCA_012517485.1 Candidatus Atribacter fermentans | reverse complement strand
TATGCTTATAGCGATGATTATTTTAATAGGTTTTACCTATTCCCGATTAGGGGGAATTACCAATGCCCATGAATCATTAGCCCAGCTAAACCCCCAAATAATTGAAATATTTGGTGGTCGAGGACATCTCGGCTTTACTTCTATGCCAGCATTGGGAAGTAATCTATGGTGGACGGTTGTTTCCACCATTGTTTTAGGGGTTGGTATAGGAGTGCTTGCTCAACCCCAGTTAGTCGTTCGTTTTATGACGGTAAAAAGTACTCGTGAGTTAAATCGGGCAACTTTAATAGGTGGAATTTTCATACTTTTTATGACTGGTGTTGCTTTTGTGGTTGGAGCCCTTTCAAATGTTTACTTCTTTCAATCTCAGCAACAGATATCCTTTTTAGCAGCCAATAAAAATGTAGATTCAATTATTCCTCTTTTTATTCAAAAAGTCATGCCAGGTTGGTTTGGCATTATTTTTCTGGTCACCCTTTTTTCAGCTGCTATGTCAACTCTGAGTGGCCAATATCATGCTATGGGGACCTCGTTGAGCCGGGATATTGTTGAAACAGCACTTAAGCGAAAAACTTCAATAAGCTTGAGTCGATTGGGTACCTCAATAGGTATACTAATCAGCACCTTCCTTGCTTGGGCTCTTCCCCGTTTTTTTGAAGCTGGAACTGCCATCATCGCTCGGGGTACAGCTTTGTTTTTTGGGCTTTGTGCTTCGACTCTTCTGCCAATGTATGTGGGTGGACTGTATTCACGGAAAGTAACCCGAGCTGGAGCTATCAGTGGAATGCTGAGTGGATTTTTTATAAGTATTTTTTGGTTTCTTTTTGTTCATGAAAGCGAATCTAAAGTCATTGGTGCAGCCATGGCTCTTTTTGGAAAGCCGGCTCTGTGGGGTCATCCTTGGAATGTTGTCGACCCCATCGTTATATCACTTCCCATTGCAGCATTAATCACCGTATTAGTGAGTCTTTTCACCAAAAAAATCGACGAGTCTCATCACCAACTCTGTTTTAATGGAGTCGTAAAGAAAGAAAAATAACAAAAAAAGAAAAATATACCTGCCTTTAATAATCTTTAAATATGATATTATTTAAATATCGGGCATCAATGTTTATTCCTTTTTTATTATAATGATGCCCGATATTTTTTGGATTCAATAGACCTTTTCAGAAATTAACACCTTTATCTTTCAGGAGGAGATCCATGCCTTTTTTTGATTTTGAAGGATTAAAAGTATTCTACCGGAAAGAGGGTTCAGGAAAACCACTTTTACTTTTTCATGGAAATACTGTTTCATCTGAAATGTTTAACCAAGATATTGCCTTTTTTTCAAAAAATCACCTAGTCATTGCTATAGATTCTCCAGGGTTTGGAAAGTCTGATCGGTTATCACCCTTAAGGGATGATTTCTGGTACTTTAATTCGCAAGCAGCCTTGTCCTTATGCCAAATCTTAAAACTTTCCCAAATTGATATTATTGGAACCAGCGGGGGGTCAACGGTTGCTTTAAATTTAGCTATGCAAAAACCAGATATTATCGACCACGTTATCGCTGATAGTTCTCCTGGCAATCGCTTAACTCCAAGCGAAGTGTTGGCAATCAAAGCTGGAAGAGAACATTCTAAAAAAACACCTATGGCTGATTATTGGAAAAGTATCCACGGACCAGATTGGGAAAAAGTGATTGATCTCGATACCGAAATGCTGACTCGGGTAGCCAAAAACAACTTTCCCCTTTTGATTGGTGATTTATCCCTCATTTCTGGACCAGTCCTTTTTACCGGTAGTTTAAGAGATGAAGCGATCCCGCACATTGAAGAAAAAGTTTCCGAATTAGCTCTTCAGATTAAAAAGTCATTCGTTCTCCTTTTTCCCAATGGATACCATCCCTTCCTCATTAGCCGAAATAAAGAATTTCGTCGAATCGCTATGAAATTCTTAAATGACGATTTATTTTAACACCCACTGGTATATTTTGGACTACCTCTATCTTTCAAATTCAATACTTCCATGAGAGAATGAATCTTAAAATCAGCAAAATCGCATTCTAAACCATCATTTAAATGAATGAAAACCGTTTTCATTCCAGCTGCCCGACCGGCCTGTATGTCTAAAATTCGATCCCCAATTACCAAGGATGATTCTTTTTTTAGCTGGTACTTTGAAATCAGATAATTATAGGCTTCTGGGCTGGGTTTTCGTTCAAATCCATTATCACCAGTTACAATTTCTGTAAAAAATTGCCTCATTTTATAATGATCAAGAAGAGCATAGAGAGAGGTTGATTCCCGATGGCTAATGATAAAGTTCCTACCACCTTGTTGGACAATCTGGCAACAAATTTTCACCGCACCTGAGCAGGGTGGTTGTTCATCCAGAGAATAGGATTGACGAATTTCTAAATACCTTTTTAAGAGCAGCTCTTTAATTTGGTAACGACTCTGATAATAATCAATCGTCTCAGCTATTGACTTTTTCATAAAGTGAAATAAAATTTCCGGTTTTTCTGTTATCCCTAATTCTCCAAGGGCTTCTTGGAAGGCTCTTCCTATCACCGGATAAGTATCAAATAGGGTTCCATCAAAATCCCAAATAAATTCAGTATATTTCATTTCTTTATCCCTCTTGAATAATATCCAATTTTCCATCTTTAAGTATTCCTATTGAGTGGGACATATATTGAATGACTTCAGGATCGTGAGAAATAAAAAGATATCCCAAACCATGATTCTTTTGAAGCTCACGAAGAAGAAAAAGAATTTGAGCTTGAACCGATATATCCAATGCCGAAGTGGGTTCATCTAAAACGATAAACTCTGGTTTTAACAACAAAATCCGAGCTAAAGAAATCCGTTGGTTCTGACCTCCAGAAAGTTGAGCAGGATAACGGAATAAAAAATCTGTTGAAAGGCCAACGGTTTCCAAAACATTTTCAATGACATCTTTCTGCTGATTGAAAGGAACATTGGTAATATTAAGAACATCACGCAAAGAAAAGACTATCTTTTTCTTGGGATTTAAGGATCCTTGGGGATCTTGAAAAAGCATTTGAACCTTCCGTCGAAAAAAAAGGGTATCAGGCGGTTTCATTCGTGAAATATCTTTTCCATGAAAGAAAACCTTTCCCGAAAGGGGTTTTAATAAACCGACTACTATTTTCCCTAAGGTTGTTTTACCGGTTCCTGAATGTCCCATAAGACCAAAGGTTTTCCCCCTATCAAGTTTAACAGAAATATTGCTCAGCACGATTTGGTGTTGCTTTCTTGGCCAACCCTTGGAAAATTCATAAGAAATATTGTACAATTCAACCATACAAAAAACACCTTACCAACCGTCTATTTAATGACAATAATTCAGGTTTATCATTAAGACACTGTTCTTTTGCCCATTTGCAACGGGGATGAAACTGACACCCCTGAAGATTTTCAATCATAGAAGGAGACTGACCAGGTATAGGATGAAATCCGTTTTTTGGAAGGCTTCCGAGAAGACCTTGAGAATAAGGATGCAATGGCGATTGAAAAAAATCCCGAGTTCGGGCTTGCTCAACAATTTCTCCAGCATACATAACCATAATCCAATCTGATATTGACTGTGCTACCGTTAAATCATGGGTAATGAGCATCATCGAGGATGAATGAATTTTTCGAGCTCGATCAAGCTGTTCAATTATTTGTTTTATTAATGTTCTGTCCAATCCTTGAGTTGGCTCGTCAGCAATGATGAGTTTTGGATGAAGAGCCAAGGCAGTAGCGATTAGTGCCCTTTGGTTCATACCTCCCGAAAATTCATAGGGATACATTTTTACCGCTGACCCGGGTTTATCAAACCTCATATACGAAAGAAGACGAATTGATTCCTGAATTGATTGATTTCGGTTGGCTCCTTGGTGGATTCGAAAGGGTTCACCGACCTGCCATCCAATAGTATAGACTGGATTCAAAGCCAAAGAAGGATTCTGAAAAATAATTGCAATCTCTTTTCCTCGAATCGAAGCCATGGTTTTTTCATCAACCAATAGTAAATCACGGCCTTGAAAAAGTATTCTTCCATTGATTTGGGCATTCTTAGGAAGCAGTCTTAAAATCGATTGAGCAACTATCGACTTTCCGCAACCAGTTTCACCAATTAAAGCCAGCTTTTCCTGGTTGGAAATTGACATTGATATATTTTTTACCGCTTTAACCCTTCCTTGGCGCGTTGCAAATGTAACATTGAGTCTTTCAATGGTTAAAAGGGGCAATGACAATTTCCTCTCCCATTCCAGTTTCGGTCTCTTCAAATGCAAAGCTTAAAAATACCATTGATAAAACGAATACAGTAACACCCAAACCTGGCGGAAGGTACCACCACCACATTCCATTCAGAAAGCCGCCTCTTTGAAAAGCATGATGAATCATCATTCCCCAGCTTTTTAAAGAAGGATCTCCCAAACCTAAAAAAGATAACGAGGCCTCTGAGATCATAGCAGAAGCGACAGTGATAAGGTATTCTGGGATGATGATCATTACAATGTTCGGCAAGATTTCATAAAAAAGAATATGCCAACTCGAAAATCCCAAACAACGAGCACTTTCAACAAAACCCATAGAACGGATCTGCATTGTCCGAGAGCGGATAACCCGGGCAGTGGAGGTCCACCATAAAACACTCATAACCAGGATCATTAATCCTACGCTTGGGCGTAAAAAAGCTGAAAGAACAATTATTAAGGGTATTCTTGGAATCGTTAGGACAATATCAGTAAAACCCATTAAAATTTCATCTATGAGTCCTCCATGATAACCAGCAAAAAGGCCTATAAATACCCCAATTGATATTGAAAAAGCCCCGGTTAACAAACCAACCAAAAGCGTAATCCTTGACCCGTAAATAAATTCAGTGAATAGATCATTCCCAATGTCGTTGGTCCCCAAAAGATGTTTTGATCCTGGAGGTAAAAAAGGATCAAAACGATCCGTGAACTGAAAAGGTGCAATAAGAGGAGCAAAAATAGCAATCAATAAAAAAAGGATAAAGAGAAACCCACCAATTCGAGTAAAATATTTTTTTTGATTAGAAATGGAGTCTTTCATCGGTTTTCTTTCACCCGAGGATCAATCCAATTATAAAACCAATCAGTAAGATAATTGGCAATAATAACCATAAAAGAAATGATCAAAAAGGTTCCCTGAAGCACTGGGTAGTCTCGGGATAATATCGATTGGTAAATGAGAGTCCCCATTCCATTAAGAGAAAAAACGATTTCAATAAAAAGGGCCCCAGCAAATAAAAATCCAAAATCAAGAGCAAAAAGGGTTATTACCGGCAATGAAGCATTTTTAAAAACATGCCGAAACAATAGGCTATCTTCCAAATGACCTTTGGCTCGAGCATACCATACATATAACTTCTCTTTCTCTTGGAGAACACTCCCTCTCATCACCATATAATTTCGTGATGCTGAAAATAAAGTCGTGACTAAAATTGGCAAGAAAAGGTGTTTTAAAACATCAATCCAATTTCCTGTCGTATAAAAACCTTTTAAGGGAAAAAGACTGAGTCGAAATCCAAAAAAATAAAGAAATAAGAGAGAAATAAAAAAGGGGGGAGAGCAGTAAATAAATAAAAAGAAGAAAAAGGAAAAGGCATTCCCCTTACTTTTCTTTTTCCATCCAGCAAGAGAACCAGCCAACGCCCCTACAATAACTCCAAGAATTAAAGAAGGAGCAACCAAGATAAAAGTCCATTTTAAACGTGAAAGGATTAGAGAAGAAACTCGAGTTCGGAAATGATAAGAATATCCTAAATCAAACCGAAATAAATCTTTCCAATAATTGGCGTATTGAACTAATAATGGTCTGTTCAGTCCCATTTCTTCTCGAATTTTCTCTATTGCCTCTTTTCGAACAACATAATCCTCTCCGAGAAGGTTAATTACAGGATCTCCTGGCATGGCACGGGGAAGAAAAAAATTTAAAGTAATAATAAAAAAAAGGGCGAATAGGTAACGTAATATTTTTTTAGTCGGAAAAACCATATAATCTCCATTATCTTATTAGGTAAATATACAAACGATATATAGACAACCAATTTTGAGTAATTAACCTGTGGATTCTAAACCAGGCTTTCACTCTCATCCTTACCTTCTCCCATGGAGGAAGAAGGAATTATTATGATAAATAATCCCGATGTTTCTTTTTTTAAAGCTGTGATGAGCTCATCTGATACCACATGTGCGTCATCCTGAGCTCTCGCTTTACGAAGGCACGAGATTCTCAACTTTTATATTTTTTTTAAACCTCTCCCTTGGATGAAAGAAGATCCAACGACTAAAATACTTTCTTCAGATTAACAAAGGTATCAATATTATAAATCCCAAAGAGAGGATCAGGTTGCCAACCAGTAAATTCTCGGTTAAAAGGTGTAATAATCATATTCCAATAGAGCGCAATTGCCGGTAATGTTTCAGCATAGTAATGCTGAACTGAGTGGGCGAGTTCTTTTATTTTTTCCGGATCGGTGGTAGAAAGTAAT
>JAAYUT010000579.1 GCA_012517485.1 Candidatus Atribacter fermentans | reverse complement strand
TGAACTTTATTACTGGGGTTGTTGCAGCACCGTAAATTATTTAAACTTACGCCCTGTAATTTATAATTACAGGGCTTCATTTCATTCATTTTTAAGCTTGTAGAGATATTTCAATATTATTCATTTTTGTTAGTTAATAAAAACTTTTTCTTTTTTTTAAATAATTTCATATTTATGAATTCTTTAAGTTTAAAAAGGTATATTATTTCAAATAGGAGGGGGGAATTACCATTAAAAAACTATTTATAATTGGTCTTATTGCTTTTCTGTTCCTAGCTGGTTGTGCTAAGACTCCAGCTCCTACTTCAGTGCCTTTGGCGATTATCGAAGTAAATCCTACTTGCGGAGTTCCAGGAGAAACAATCATCATTACCGGAACCAGTTTTGGAGATACCCAGGGGTTAAGTGTGGTCACTTTCAATGGAGTTCCGGCTGTAGTTACTTCCTGGTCAAATACTCAGATCTCAGCCCTGGTTCCTCCAGCGGCTATTACCGGAGATGTAGTCGTCACGGTAAGCGGAGTTAACAGTAACGGTGTTCGTTTCACCATCCCTTGTTATGGACCAATGCAAGGGATGATTGTTGAACAAATTTAAATGAAAACCAACTAAATCACTAAAAGAATTATTTACCATGTAAAATTGCATAATTCAGCCAATATTAAATAAAACAACCCCTGGTTATCCTTCCCTGGGGTTGTTTTATTATTTCAGGGATAAATTCGATAAATCTGACGAGGAAAGGGGATGGCTTCCCGGATGTGTTTGATGCCGGCTATCCAGGCTACCGTCCGCTCAATACCCAGACCAAAACCTGAATGAGGAACAGTTCCATAACGACGAAGATCCAAATACCACTCAAAAGCTTCTCTGGGGAGATGATGTTCTTCTAACCTTTTCTCTAACAAGGCGAGCTCATGAATTCGTTGGCTACCTCCGATAATCTCCCCATACCCTTCTGGAGCAATGAGATCATCGTTTAAAACCATGGTCGGATTTTCGGGGTCTGGTTGCATGTAAAAAGCTTTGATGTGTGCCGGGTAATGATGAATAAAAACCGGTCGTTCAAAATCTTCGGATATCAAGGTTTCTTCATCCCCTCCAAAATCATCACCCCATTGAGCTGGAGCTCCCTTCTTATTAAGAATCTCGATGGCTTCGGTATAAGAAATCCTGGGAAAGGGGGGCTGAATCTTCTGAAGAGGTGTGGTATCTCGTTCAAGAACCTCTAATTCATTTTGGCATTTCTTTAAAGCTTGATTGACGATAAAACTCACTAAATTTTCCTGAAGTCGCATATTATCCTGCCAGTCGTAAAACGCAACTTCCGGCTCCAACATCCAGAATTCGGTGAGGTGTCGACGCGTCTTGGATTTTTCAGCACGGAAAGTGGGAGCAAGACAATAGACCTTTCCGAAAGCAGCTGCTCCAGCTTCCATATACAGTTGACCACTTTGAGATAGATAAGCTTTCCCTAAATCAAAGTATTGGAGCTCAAATAAAGTTGAAGTACCTTCACAGGCTGCTGGAGTTAAAATAGGAGAATCAAGCAAGATAAACCCCTCATTTTG
>JAAYUT010000578.1 GCA_012517485.1 Candidatus Atribacter fermentans | reverse complement strand
GAGGATACAACATCAGCAATATCTGAGGCTGAAACCACTTCGTTCATTTGCTTTTCTTGAAGCCACTTGTCTCGAGCTTCTTGGTAACGAAGGCGAAGTGCTTCGGCTCGATCTCTCAAAGCAGCAGCTTTTTCATATTCCTGAGCTTGAACAGCAGCCATCCCTTCTTGTGCCATTTTTTGAAGTTCAAATTCCATTTCTTTTATTTCTGGTGGTACACTTTGAATATCGATACGTTTTTTACTAGCAGCCTCATCAATTAAATCAATTGCTTTATCGGGAAGAAAACGATCGTTAATAAATTTTGCTGATAGTTCGGCTGCAGCATCAAGAGCATCATCTCCTATTTTCACTTTATGATAGGCTTCATACTTATCTCTCAATCCTTGAAGAATTTTTTTAGTTTCCTCTATACTCGGCTCTCCAACATAAACCGGTTGAAAACGTCTTTCTAAAGCTGCATCTTTCTCGATGTGTTTCCGATACTCATCTAAAGTCGTTGCACCAATTGTTTGCAATTCTCCTCGAGCTAATAAAGGTTTAAGGATATTAGCAGCATCAATAGCTCCTTCGGCCGCTCCAGCACCCACTACTGTGTGAAGTTCATCAATAAATAAAATTATTTTACCTTCCGATTTTTGAACTTCTTCTAAAACGGCTTTTAATCGTTCTTCAAACTCTCCTCGGAATTTTGCTCCCGCTAAGAGAGAACCCATATCCAGAATAACAACGCGTTTTCCTTTTAAACTTTCTGGAACATTCCCTTGGATAATTTTTTGTGCCAAGCCTTCGACGATGGCAGTTTTCCCAACCCCGGGATCCCCAATAAGAACTGGGTTATTTTTCGTCCGGCGACTTAATATTTGAATAACTCTATTCACTTCATTATCTCGGCCAATAACTGGGTCTAACTTACCATCTCGAGCATATTGAGTTAAATCTCTTCCATATTTTTCTAATGCCATATAGCGTCCCTCCGCATAAGGATCGTCAACTTTTCGTTTTCCTCGGATTTCTTGTAGAGCTCGGTATATCTTTTCAACATCGATCTTATAATTTTTTAATATCTTATTACTTAAACCACTTTCTTCTTTAACTACAGCGATTAAAAGATGTTCAACACCAACATAGGAATCTTTTAACCTTTTGGCTTCTTCTACTGCTCCGTCTAAAACTGATTTTGCCCGTGGTGTCAAATAGATTTGAGCTTCAGTATTTGATTGAAAATAAACCGAAGGTCTTTTCTCCAAAGAGGATTCGAGCTCATTTTGTATCGCTTCCGGAGAAACTTGGCAACGTTCCAATATTTGGCTGGTTATTCCCTCGGGTTGTTTTACCAAAGCTAATAGAATGTGTTCAACATCCAGTTGATTATGATGATATTCCAATAAGATATTTTGAGCCAATTGTATGACTTCCCTGGCTTTTTCGGTAAATTGCTCAAAGTTCATAACAAAATCGCACCACCTTTCGAAATTCTCATCTCTAAATCCTTAATTCGATTTCTCAGCTTCTCTCTTTCTTTTTCCCATTTGCTTTGGATGTCTTCTATTTGTTCAGTTAATTTCAAAATTATTTCAACTCCAGCTAAATTGACTCCCATATCTTGAGTCAGAACTTTAATCTGCTTCACTCTTTCAACATCTTGTTTTGAATACAATCGGACATTTCCAAGACTTCGACTTGGTTTGAGAATTCCCATCCTTTCATAGTATCGGAGAGTTTGAGGATGTAAGTTCGTCATTTGGGCAACTTTACTGATTACAAAATATTTATCTTTTTGGTTCTCATTTTTGGTCATCTTTCATCCATCCTCCTCCATACTTTTTCAATCGCCACTATATAAACATATGGGATCGTGGATTATCCTTTCTCATGGCCGATAAATCTTGAAATAGTTTCTT